>JALHWS010000177.1 GCA_022866885.1 Candidatus Microgenomates bacterium
AATATTGGTAACAGAGAGTGGATAGATGAAACGGCGATAAATAAAGCTCTGATAGACAAAAGGATTGACACTTATTGCTTTGAGTCAGAAAGCATCGGGAAATCACCGCTTAAAGGAAACGAGTTTGCCCTAATGCTTAAACCTTTCAGCACCCATATGAAAGAAACAATGGAGAAGAACATTGAAGCGATGGTTAACAACATCGAAGGAATAGTTAGAGGCATACCTTATAACCAAGTGGAGCTATAAGAAAAATCGATTTTAGCGAGTTGTAGATTCAGGTGAATCAATGCGAGGTTTAAAACAGGTATCTTTCGCTATGTTCGGATTTATCGCTTGTTCTACGCTGTTTTAGAGCGTTCTACGAGAGTATATCAGGCGTTTAAATTATTCCCTAAATTTGATAAAATACAGATAACATAAGCAGATAAGGTTTGTGTTTGGGCTCGAGCACCGTAGCAAGATTTTAGACAGCTAAAGCAAGGGAAGGTTTAACTTTTTCAATTTCTTCCCTGATTTGAGCTACAAGCCTAAAATCTTCAAATGTCTTGAAGATACGTGATAATTCCATGGTTATATTAGTGTTACGATTCTCGAGCTAAATGGATCAAATAAAAATATTACGCCTCATGACCGGAGAAGAACGGTTAAAACAGGCGATTGAATTATCGCAATTAACCCGTGATTTAGCTTGCGCCAATATAAAAGAACAACTCGGGAAAAAAGCTTCAAAGAAAGCAATTTTGCAGAAGCTTATGGAAAGACTGGAATATGGGAGAGAAATGAATTATCCAGAAAAATATATATAACTGCTATACCAGCCAGAGCTGAATTTTCTTAATTTAATGGATTATCCGTCAACCCGGAGGTCACCAATTACAATGATTACTGTCACTTTCCTCAAAGTGGTAGAATAAACTCGATCTATGAAGTTCCAAAAAATATTAATGATTGGTTTTTCCAACTAATAAGGTAAATTAATCCACCTGACCCCTTATTTAACTTCTTTTAAAGTTTCTAAAATTATTTTTGCCTGATCCAAAGCCTCATTTTTCCTTGTTTCCTTCCCCCAAGTAACAAAAATATCGCCTAGCGCCAATGCTGGTTTGGGATCATAAATCACCATTACCAATCTATTCTCCGCCTCATAATAAACATTGTGCTTGGTATATTGATTATCACTAAACCAGATTTGCTCACCTGGTTTATCAACCTTAATTCCCTCGCCTAAACTTTGACCAGGTTCATCAAGACTGATGTAATAGCTTTCCTCGATTTCCTCACCTATAGGCTTTAGTTTAATCCTGCGACTGGGTTGATTGGCATCCCGAACTACCACTTCTAACTTAGGCGAATAACTAAAGGTAAATTTTTGTCGGGAGGGATCTTGGCTGACATAGTTTTGGGCAGTGAAAGTATATTGTTTTAAATTCTGGGTCGCAGTTTTTGTTTTAGTTTGAGGAGATGGTATAGGTAGGCTTGGTAAAGAAGAAGATTTTTCTCGAGCCGTTAGTTGACTGGCTAGAAAAATACCCAGAAAAAACAGCCCTACTATTCCTATAAGAAAAATAATTCTTAAAAATAACTTTTTATTGAAATCAATAACAACTTTCATGTCAATTAAATCCATTTTAACATAATTTAAAAAACTGTTATACTGAATTGGTGAAGAAAAAAAATCCGCTACGATTTAATAAAATAGTTCTTCTTTTGCCTCTAGCGTTGGGCTTGGGATTCTTTAGCTATTTTGGGGCGGTAAAAATTCTGGACCTTTTTTCCCAAAAAGCAACTTTAAGCTCCTGGCAGACTTACAAAAATGACCTTTATGGTTTTAAACTTAATTACCCTTTAGACTACTTCGCAAGTGAATCTACCGCCAAAGCTCCTTTCAGGTTTTCTGTGCAAATTGTCGAGAATAAATATAGCCTTAAAGATATTCATTATCCTGCCTGCGGTGTCTTAGTAATCGAAACTAATCTTAAACCTCAAGATTGGCTGGCTAAAAAAGCCACTTCAGAATCAATTTTGGAAACGAAGCAAGACTTCACCTATTACGGGGTAAAAGGCATCACTACCTTAAAAGTAGCTGGAAAAATAGCGCTCCAATTTGAATCAGAAGCAGTCAGTAACTACGCCAAACATACTCTTATCCCTAAAAATGGGTTCTTAATTGATATTTTTAAACTTTCTACCGGCATTGGCGAGATCCCTGAAGAAATTTATCAAAAAATGCTTGATAGCTTTAAATTTACTTCTTCATAACTAAATTTATCAAAACCGTAGCTACTTGAGAAACGTCCCCTATTTACTATTTACTATTTATATTTATTAATTAATTTTGGCAGAAGCCTTGCTGCTGGATTTGAACAGTTTTCGTTGCAGATGCCGCTTGGGAAATAATTACGGTTTTGATGCCGTCGTAATTAAACAGTAAGGACGCACTCGAGTTTGTCAGAGAACTGCAGTTGCCGCAGGCGCAACCTGATCCGCTCCAAGGGAAAGTGACCGTGGTAAGTCCGCCAAAAGGAGCCAGCGAAAAAGAAAAAGGATTGACGCTTCCACCACCACCGCAATCCCAGGCCAAGCCGATCTCCATCGTCCATTGATCATCGACGAAGCCGCAGACTTTTGCTTTGTAAGTGTCGGTTCTTCCCCAGTCGTGGTAGCTGAATTCCATGGTGTATTTCTTTTTGCAAGTTTCCAGAAGACCGGACAAAGAAAGATCCTCAACCGTGAAACCCAAGGCTTGAACGAGTGTCTGAATTTTGAGAATTTGCGACTTTGATACGGGTGTTCCCTCGGGACTGGCACAGTTGTCAGTCATTTCCTTGACTTTGCTTTTCATGGTTTCTTTTATTTTGGCGAGAGCTTTTTGTTCCAGGTCGTCAAATCCCCAGGCTTGGGCGAGACCAGCAGCCTCAATAATCTGCTGTGGAGTGGCGTTGGGATCGGCCAGCACTCTTTCGATGATCGCTTTGGCTTCTTCCTGTTCGACTTGGGGGATAGGCGAATAGGTGCCGCTGTTATCAACCTGAGTCTGGATTGTTCCGTTGTCCGAGTCGGTGGTTGATGACGGTACGAAAACTGCTGATCCCGGTTGATTGCTGCTTCCATTGGTGTAAATCACACCGGTCGTTTGCCCAAACTGTCTTTGCGGCGCGTGCTGTCTCCTCTGTTGTTCTTCGGAAGACAATACTTCCTGTTCAACGGGGTTAATTTCCGGTAAATTAAACGGTTGGTTTGGATCATTTTCAGGTATGGTTGGCAAGTTGATTTTAGGGATAGTGATTTGGTCATTTACCGGATTAAAATCAAAAACCAATGTCGCCGGTAAACGGAAAGCTATGTTGGCAGGCGAGATCATTACTCCAGGTATGACCGCATCCGGCCTCAAACCTCCGATTGGCGGTTCACTTAAAGCAGTTAAAGTCAGTTCTGTATCTTTTTCCAGTGAATCAGGAGGAATATAGAGAGTTATTTTAACTCCATTATTATCAACGATGGTTATTTTCTCTTCATTTGTTTTGATGATTTTTTTCGTTTTCGAAATTGTAGATGCGACGGGTGTCTTTGTTACTATTTTTGATGCTCTCCCTTGTTTATTAATCAGAAAATATCCGACTATTAAAGCGCAAACAGTAAGTAAAATTACAAAAAGAATAATTATAAGAATAATTAAGAGTTTCTTTGGAATTTTGTCCACGAGTTTATTATGGCTCACAAATATTCGATATTCAAGTAATAATCTTCTGCTATAATCAAAAAAAACTGCTATGCCGATTTGTTTGAGCATGTTCATTTTAATGTGGTATGATATTGATATATGAAGCGGAAAATGGTTAAGAAAAAATTTCCATCTCCATTTTCAGTTTTATTGATTTTAATTGCTTTAATTGCCGGACTTGCCACCATCGTCGTTTTGGTCAAAAAATCCTCCTATCCACCCTTGCCGACTACCGATAAAATTAACAATTACATTCAGAGCCAATTGGTTGATCTTGATAAGGATGGGATTAAGGAAATGGTGGCGATTTACCCTGAGAGAGAAGATGAAACGAGCTCTTATAATACCGTTTTTGTAATTTTTAAACTTAAAGATAATCGGTGGGTTAAATTAATTGAGCAAAAACTGGGAAACTTTCTTTTTACTAAAGACAGAGGAACACTAGTTGAGTTTGGAAAAATCATAAGTAAATTTACCCTTTCAGATTTAACTAATGATGGCGCTCCCGATGTTTTGGCCGAGGGCATAATTGAAGGTTCAGGTGGCTATTTATATGCCTATATTTATGGATTAAAAAATGGTCAGCTTGAACAACTTTGGTTTTCAGAACATATCACTAAAGGGGAGGTGGGGATAGAGGATAACAAAGTTTGGCTAATTATGCCCAATTATTACGGACCGAGCGATCCTAGTTGTTGTCCTTCCGAGTGGGTAAAAAGATGGTGGCAGCGGCAAGGAGATAGTTTTAAGATTGTCGCTTCCGTGATAGAAGCTGATGCGAAAGGAGATGGTTTGAAAAAACTCAAAGCAATGCCATGCCCGTCGGGAACAGCAACCGTTCCAGTGGCTATTGATCCCAATCCTCCCTTTTTAGTTTACCCGGGTGCCGTCAAAGCCAGTGGCCAAGGCTCTATCCCCGGTGAACCAGGTTTTCTAAATGTTCAAGCCTATGCAGTCAAAAACACCACCCTTGATCAAATCAAAACCTGGTACAAAGAACAATTTGCTAACGCTTTCTGGCACGTACAAAAAACTCCAGGTTTTGCAGGGGATAATGATTTCACTTTTCAAAAAGGAGACTCAGAAAAGGAATGGGTTTGGCTCCAAGTTCTGGACCGTGAGAATTGGGATACAATTGCCATGCGTGACAAACGCGATTTAGCACCCGATGAAACCGGTTTCAGACTTTTCTGGCACTAGTACTGTATTTCGTTAATTTCGCGAAGTTATCAGTGTTGTGATAGATAGGTACAAAGGTTCGAAGAAAAATCTTTATACCAGAATATTCACGAAATACAGTACTAGATATTCTCTCGGGGAGACTAAAAAGAGCAAAATGAACTTACAAAACGGTATCGTTAAGAACTTTAGTCTTTTACTTGGCTTTCTTCTTTTTTCCTTAGTATTAGTACCAGCTCCTACATTGGCATCTTCATCTTTGCCAGTAAAAGAAAAAGAAGAAGTTACAAATCTTGACAAACAGATTGCCAAAGATATTGCGGAGGAAAACCCAAGCCTCATTACTCTGCTTAGACAATATTATTACTATCGCCATAAATACAATGAAAGAGCAGGAGTCAACGCTTTAGTTTGGCTGGCTGATGCAGCACTTTGGCAGCCGACAAAAACAGTTTAGACTACTCTTTGGGGGCTCAAGGATACCTATAAGATGTTTGAACTTGGCACCAAATGGAAGGAATTTATCGACACGTTGGGAGAGACGAAAACCCTAGTTTTACGTGGAGATCTGGAAGATGCGGCGGTTTTGATTGCTCTTAATATGCCGGATGAACGTATTCCTATCCCTTTTGCCTCGTTGACGCTGGGGATAGGTAAGACTGAGTATGTTAAATGGCGGGCAGAGACTCTTTACAATGAGGTTTTGAATAAACTAATAATTGACGATCCAAATTATTGTGTTTTTCGCGAGACATACGAAGGTAAAGATTATTGTTATAAAAGTTGGAAGGAATACTGGAAGGTTTTCCAGCCAACTGGAACTTTCTCAATGTTAAGCGCTGTACCGCGAGGACTTGAACAATACAATAAAGCGGCACTCCTCTGGCAAGAGAAGACAAAATTTGGTGAATTTTCCAACGGAGAAAATTATACTGTCCTGCAAATAATTGGAGAAAGATGGCAGGATGCTTTTGAGGACATGAATTGGAGCCCACAAAAGTACGAGATTACCATCTTTAAACCAGAGAAAAAAGAAGAAGCCAAACCTTCACCTATGGGAAAAGCCCAGGCAATTCCAACTATGAAGGCGATGGTAGAAAATAATAAAGTATACTTAGGTGATAAAGTGCTTTTGGACATCAAAGATTATGAACCAGCATGTCAAGGCATTGGAGAGATTCTCTATGCTCCAACTGATGATTATTTCTTAGTAATCTTAGGTTGTTTTGAAGCGGATAATGAAATTATTCTTTTCAAAGCAGACGGAAGTGATAAAAAACAAATAACTGATCCAAAAGGGTGGGATGTAGTTAATAATTATGAGGCAGAATGGGAGAAAGATGGGAAATCATTTATTTATCATAGGATCAATAGTTTTGCTACAGACCCCACCACATTTGCCAGAATGGGAGTAGTAAACCCGCCCAAAGAGGGAATGATCAGATATGAGCTTACTACTGGCGAAAAAACTTGGATCGGGCCTTATCAACCACCAGCCACCCCTACACCAACAATAGGAGGTTAATGATGAAAATTAAAGATCTCAAAGGAAAACTTTTTTTCAATATCACCTCCTTTATCTGGCGAAAAGGATTGGATAAATAAACTTCGTAACCTTGTCGGGAATATTGACGGGAAAATGACGGGAATGTGGTATAATATAAAAGATTATGTACCATCCAAGATTTACCATTACTCCCGAGATCAATAACTATATTGCCAGGATTGAAAGTATCAGGCAAAAGGTTAAAGATACAAAAATCTTGCCTGAACAGGAAATCACTTTACGTTTTCGGGCCACTATCGATGCGGTTCACAGTTCCACCACCATAGAAGGTAATCCCTTAAACAAAAATCAAGTTATTCAAGCTTTAGCCGGTAAGTTAAATTCCTGGGAAAAGGCAGTCATTGAGGTACAAAATTACAAAAAAGCCCTGGATTGGATAGCCGGAAGAATCAAAAATGGCAACGATATATCTCTAAAAGATATCTTTAAATTGCATGCTTTTGTTTCTGATAATCTTCTGCCAAAGCAGAAAGTCGGGCGGTTAAGAGAGGGGCCGGTTTATATAGTGGATATTATTGGTAGAAAGGAAATAGTTAAATATATCGGTCCTTCACCTAAACAACTCCTGGTTTTATTAAACGATTTATTTGATTGGTTACAGGATAATAAAGCGGTACTTCACCCAATATTAGCCGCCGGTATTTTGCATTATGAGTTTGTTTCCATTCATCCTTTCAGTGACGGTAATGGCAGAGTGACGAGGTTATTAGTTAAACTGTTGCTTGATTTGACAGGCTATGATTTTCGAGGGGCCTTAGTCCTTGATAAGTATTATTTAGCCAATCGGCTGTTATATTACCGCTCTCTAAATCAAGCTAAGCATTACCAAGCCCAAAGAAAAGCTGATTTAACCAACTGGCTTAACTTTTTTATCAGAGGTTTTTATGAAACGGCAAAAGATTTAGAGAGAGAAATTAGTATTGTCAGTATCAGCAGTAATAAGTCTGTCATCAGATTATCCGGCGAGGAAATCCAGATTTTGGATTTTGTCAAACAAATGGGTAAAATCACTTCCCGCGATACTGCCGATATCATCAAAGGTTCCGAAAGAACAATTCAAAGAAGAATAAAAGCCCTGATGAGGAAGCAATTATTAGTGAGAAAAGGCCGGGGAAAAAACAGCTATTATATCCTTAAATCGTAAAAAGAATAATTCTATAATTGATTTTGATACCCATCCCAGGACACGGAAGATTGTCGTCTCGATTACAAAAGGGTAGATCATTGTTTGCGGCGAAAAGTATTTAAAACAATTTCTCACTCAGATATCTTTCCCCTCTGTCCGGAAAAACAGTAACAACAGTTTTCCCTTTCCTGAGGTTTTTTGCTGTTTTTAAAGAGGCCGCCATGTTTGCGCCCGACGATGTTCCCACCAACATTCCTTCTTCCGTAACTATGCTTCGAGCCATATTTATAGCTTCTTGAGTACTGACTTTTTCAACAAGATCTATGATCTTTAGATTAACTAATTTAGGGATAAATCCTTCTCCTATGCCCTGAATATTATGAACCCCTTCTTTATCGCCGCTTAAAACTGCGGATTCGGCTGGTTCTACGGCAACAATAATAATTTTGGGATTTACTTTCTTTAGGGCATTGGCAATTCCTATCAGAGTCCCACCAGTTCCTACGCCGGCGACAAAAGCATCAATTTTACCCTTTGTATCCTCAATTATTTCTCTTGCTGTGCTTAACTCATGGGCTTTTAGATTATCAATGTTTTCAAATTGCCCGGGAATCCAAGAGTTTTTTATTTTTCTATTTAATTCGTTTCTTTTGGCAATAGCCGCCCTTGGGCCAAAATTAGCCGGGGTGAGAATGATCTTTGCTCCAAAGGCTTTCATCATTGATCTTCTTTCTATGCTCATGTTTTCAGGCATCACCGCAATCATCCTATAACCTTTGACCGCTGCCACCATCGCAAAAGCTATTCCCGTATTGCCAGTTGTAGCTTCGATTATTGTTACTCCCGGCTTTAGTATTCCTCTTTTCTCGGCTTGTTTCACCATATATAAAGCCATTCTGTCTTTGATGCTCCCGCTGGGATTAAGAGCCTCAAATTTAGCATAAATTTCAGCTCTATTTTCCGGTGCTATGTGATTGATTTTTACGAGCGGTGTATTGCCTATTGTTTCTAAGATATTTTGGTATTTCATATTTTTTTACTCCATTAAAAAAGCTCCCTTTCGGGAGCTGTTTTTATTTGTTTTTTAGTTATTTAGCCAAACAAACAAGCTCCCATACAAATCAGGGAGCAACAACAGTTTAAATTTATTGTTTGACCAATCTTAATCATTAAAGAGATTATACTAAAATAATAATAATAAAGAAAGGTTATTAAGAACTTGTTAAGTAATTGTATAATAATAAGATGAAGAAAATCCTGATGGCAGTTGTGGCGATTGTCTTTTTGACAATTCTTGCCTGGAGGCTTGACCGCGCTTTTTTCCACCCCTATATTCCGGATTATCAGGAACAGATCCGCTCCGACGTCACCACACTCAAATTTACCGTTCCCAAAGATAAAGAGGGCTGCGAAAAGATAGGCGGTGTATGGAAAAAGATGGGTCCCAGACCGGTTGAAGAGTGCAATCTGCCAACCAAAGACAGCGGTAAAAGCTGCGAAAGCAGTAATGTTTGCGAAGGAGTGTGTCTGGCGCAACTGTCAAGAGATGACCTGCAAAAAGGGATGAGAGGACAAAAATTCAAGACACAGGGCAAATGTTCGAGTTTTATCAAAATAATGGGTTGTCAGGCGTACGTCTATCAGGGTTGGGCGAGCGTTGTTTGCGCCGATTGAAGCAAAATTTATTTAGATTATAATAGAACTGATTATGAAAAAATTATTGGTTTTTATCATTCCGGTGGCCATCGTTGTCTTAGCCGCGGGCTTTTTTTTGCGACAGCAAAAAACAGTCGAGACAGAGGAGACTGCACTGATTAATGAGGTCGAAGAGGTTGGACAAGAACCTCCTCGCGAAGGTCCGCCGGATGAGGAACAATCAGGACAAGTACCGCTTCCCCAACAGGAAGATATTATCAGGGCATTTTTTGGACTGATTAACGAAAAAAGAATCCCGGAGGCAATTACCATGATGGATAAGATAATGGTGGGCGATGATTCCTCAAAACAAGCCTGGGGAGTCCAGTTCAATAGCCTGTCTGAGATTAAAATAGAGAAGATTGAGCCGTCCATAAAAGAAGAATGGACTGATACCACTCAAACTTACCGGGTGGATCTGATTCTCAAGGTAGATCCAAGCGCCGCCAATGCGCCGATCCCGTATTACGGTTGGGAAAACGGCAAAAACATCAGATGGGTCGGGTTAAATAAAAATGCGGAAAACCTTTGGCGAATCGCTTTTATCGGTACCGGTCCTTAATACTGTATTTCGTGAATGTTCCGGTATGAGAATTCTTCTTTGTACTGATCTATCATAGCGCTGATAACGCCGCGAAATTAACGAAATACAGTACTAAGTTTTTTTAAGGTTAACCAAATATTCAGCGGCAAAGCCGGATAAGAGGATTAAGACAGCTGTCAAGAAAAAGCGGATCAACATAAAAAGTCCTCCCATAAAATGCAGTTCCACCAGTTCAGCGATGACGCCGATACCGTTCCAGGCAGAGACAAAAATGATCACCGCAGAAACCCTGGCCCCTTTATCCAAAAAATTCTTGGCCATCGGGAAAGACAGGTAAAAAGGACCGGTCGACATCAAAGAACCCAAAAATAGGGCTTTGAGGGAACCGTAAAAACCGGTTCCCTTGCCGAAATTCTTCTCGATCATTTCCGGCGTCACCATGACTGAGAAAATACCCATCAGGAGGATAATGGCCGGGAAGATTAAAATAAATTGGGCAAGTGAATTCCAGGAGGACTGCAAAGAGGGGACCAGCTTATCGGGGAAAAAATAGAAGACAATCGTCATTACAATAATGAAAAAGAGAAGATAGAGAAACGAAGATCTGGTTTGATTTTGTTTCTGCTTATTCATATAGTTTTAACTGACAAGGTGAAAGATCAGTCCGGTCAAAAGACCGACAGTAACCGAAATCAGATAGGTTAAGCCTACCCGGATAAAGGGCAGTTTTTTGCCCAGATATTTCATCTCAATCGGAAGGGTAAAGATGGAAGCCATGGTGGAAGCGCAGGCAAAAACCGCCACCGTGCCGACAGCCGCTCCGCCGTGGTAAAGCGTGGCGGCAATCGGGAAGGCGATGATGCCCGGAATTTGCAAAAAGGAGCTGAATACAGAGACAAAAAAGAAACCTTTCCA
>JALHWS010000006.1 GCA_022866885.1 Candidatus Microgenomates bacterium
ATAATGTCTCCATGAGTGTTAAAACAGGAGAAATACTGGGACTTATCGGGGAAAACGGTGCCGGGAAATCCACAATACTGAAGGTCATAAACGGAGTATATATTACGGGTACTTTTGAAGGGAAAATATTGGTAAACGGAGAAGAAGTACATCTTCATTCTCCACATGATGCATTGCTAAAGGGCATAGGTTTTGTTCCGCAGGAAATCAACGTCATGGAAGATTTAACTGTTGCAGAAAATATTTTTGTCGGGCATTTAACCGAAGGTAAAAATGCTTTTACAAAACCAAGTGAAACTGTAAAAAGAGCGGCTGATTTTTTATTACAAAAAAAAATAAACCTGGAAGTCAAAACGCGCGTAAGAATGCTGAGCATAGGCCAAAAACAGCTGTTGATGATTGCAAGGGCCCTTTCCTGGGATCCGCACATCCTCATACTCGATGAGCCGACGACCGCACTGGCCAAAGACGATGTTGACAACCTTTTTAAGATAATCAGGGAATTTAGGGCAGGTGGAAGGAGCATCATATTTGTTACACATAAACTTGAAGAAATAATAGCACTTACTGACAGGGTTGTGATATTGCGTGACGGTGCAAATGTAGCCACTTATGAGAGCGGACAGTACAATGAAAGCAAAATCGTGACAGACATGGTAGGGCGTACTATTACAAGTATGTACCCGGCAAGAAATGTTCAGATCGGCGAAGAAGTGCTTCGAGTTGAGAACTTAACGGTTGATCACCCCAGGATCAAAAACAGAAATCTGATAGAAAATGTAAGCTTCAGCTTGAAAAAAAGCGAGGTTTTAGCCCTTGTCGGCCTGGTAGGTGCAGGCAGGACTGAGACATTGAGTGCGCTCTTTGGTGAATATCCTATAAAATCAGGAAAGATATTCATACAAGGTAAAGAGGTCAGGATCAGAAACGGGGGCGACGCCATCAGAAACGGTCTATGCCTGGTTACAGAGGACCGAAAAGCAAACGGGCTTTTGATGCTGGCAAATATCAAACATAATATCGTCCTGACGAATTTAAAAAAGATTTTAAGCGGTTTATTTATAAGCAGTAAAAAGGAAAATAATGTAGCCCAAACATTTATGTCCAAATTAAGCATCAAAGCGCCTAATTGCGATACGATGGTGGCAACCTTATCGGGCGGGAACCAGCAGAAGGTGGTTATCTCCAAATCGCTTAATACTGATCCCAAGATATTATTACTGGATGAACCTACTAAAGGTATAGACGTAGGTTCTAAAAATGAAATTTATAACCTTATAAATAATATGGCAGATATGGGAATATCAATAATTATGGTATCCTCTGAGCTGCCTGAGCTTTTAGCTATGTGTGACCGCTTCGTAATACTTGCTCACAGAACAAGTGTGGGTGAGCTTTTAAAAAGTGAAGCGACGCAGGAAACTGTAATGGTTAAATGCTTTGCTTAATATGCACTTAAAGCAGGAGTAAGGGAGAAATAGGCATTGGCAGATTCAGAATTAAAAAACGTTAAAACCGGAAATGCCGGTTTGAGAATTATCAAGAGGATTTTTGAAATACAGGAAGTAAACACAATCCTCCCTGTTCTGGTTTTAGTTGTTATAGCGATTATCTTCAATCCGAGTTTTGTAACTCAGTTGAACCTGGCCGCAATTGGCAGAAGAATGTAAATGTGGGGGCTTGTTGCTATCGGAGAGGCTCTTATAATAATGACAGGCAATTTCGATATCTCCATAGGCGCCATGGTTGCTTTAGATTGCACGTTCTTTGCAGTTGCTGCGACTACCTGGCATATTCCGCTGGTAATTGCAATATTGTTAACAATTTTACTGTCTGTCGTATTTTCTGCAATTAGCGGCCTCGTTGTTGTTAAACTAAAAATCAATTCATTTCTTACCACTATTGCGATGCTGTTTATATGCAGAGGCCTGGCAAGGACGATGACATACAGTCGTCCTGTGCCTATTGCACCGGCACAGGGTTCAGCTTTATTTTTGCATTTCGGACAGGCTGAGCCTTTGAAAATGAGCTGGAATTTCTTCTTATTTATTGCACTAATTATAATATTTCAGATTATTCTTAAGAAGACCGCCTATGGACGCAAGATATACGCAACCGGTGATAATGCTAACGTAGCAAGGCTTTCCGGTATCAACACAGATTCCATCAAGATTTCTATGTTTATTATCAGCGGAGTGATGGTTGGTTTGGCCAGCGTATTCCTGACTGCAAAAGAAGCGATGGGTAATCCGGTCTGGGGCATGGGATGGGAGCTTCAGGCTATTGCAGCGGTCGCTATCGGCGGAATCAGCCTGATAGGCGGCGCCGGTTCAATGATAGGTTTATTAATCGGTATAATCATGATGCAGGTCATAGGTAATATACTGATACTTCTCCAAATAAACCTGAACATGCAGTCTGTTGTGCTTGGGGTTATTATGATCATGGCTACTATATTAGATCTCAGACGCCGTAATAAGGTGCTTGGCAAAGTGGACTAAATACAGAATAATACGAATAATTTTTAAGGAGAATAAATGGCTTTTGAAAAAAATAATACTCAGATACAAAAGAAGGGCAGCTCGTTTGTTGCGAAAATATTCTCTATACAGGAAGTCGGCGTATTAATACCTCTTATTTTTTTGGTTTTATTGTTCTATTTTTTAAATCCGGCATTTTTATCAGGGCCAAATGTTTTTTCCGTACTAAAGGTTCTGGCTTTTTATGGAATCGTTGCTGTGGGAGAAACAATGTTAATACTGGGCGGCGATATAGATATCTCCGTTGGTTCGGTAGCCGGTTTTGGCGCTGTATTCAGCACGTTTTTGATGATGAAGTTTTCCTGCTTCGGACTCTTAAATACTCCTTATGAATGGATAGGTGTAATAGGGTGTATGATTATCACGCTTGGTGCATGTTCGCTGGTAGGTTTTTTGAATTCATTTTTGATTGTAGACTTGAAAATGCCCGCCTTTATAGTTACTATTGCAACATTATGGGCGGTACGCGGCGCTGTAATGGTCGTCACGAACGGTAACCCGATTTATCCGCTGCCATTATTTTTTATGGATACTATCGGTAGGGCCCAGATACCAATCATCAAGGTTGGCACCGAAGTTTTAGGCATATCGCTCCCGTTTATTGTATTCATTTTACTGGTTGTCGTATTCGAAATATTGCTGCGCAGATCAAAATTCGGCAGAAATATATATGCTACCGGAAGCAACAGAGAAGTGGCAAAACTTGCCGGTATCAACACGAGAAAAGTGCGTTACATGAATTTCGTCATAATATCCATGCTCGCAGGGTTATCCGG
>JALHWS010000178.1 GCA_022866885.1 Candidatus Microgenomates bacterium
ATCTCGTATTGACATACGAACTGTTTCTGCATCATGCCTAATTGAACGGATCCACTTTTGGTTTATATCCATATATTTATTTCGTACAGATGAGTTTAAGACTGTTAGAACCTCTGACCTAAAAAAATTCTTTAGATAGGGTAAAACCATACCGTCATAAAAAAATGAGGCCCAAAAATATCTACTTCCAAATAAATATTGTAAGTTACTACCTTCCGCTTCATGCATTTGCGCATAGACTCGTGCATACATTCGAGAATTTGCTAAAGAAGTGCTAACTAGTGGTTTCCCATCTTGATAAACCCAAACGTCCGGATGAGGGATTATTCCCTCTTTGGCGATACCTGAAAGAACGTCAGTTGGATGACGTGTTTGAACATCTAGCTTAAATTTTCCCGTTCCATGCCAAAAAGCTGCCTCTCCATAAAGCCTGGCAATATCTTTTGACAGGCTTTGATATTCCTGGTATAGCCTTGCTAAAGCCGGTTCATCCCTGTATTCCATCTTCAAAGTCCCTGACCTTAAAAATATTAGCGTCTCAATTGGGTTTCTTTTCGAGATTTTGACAGAATTAGTATGTGGTAATACAGGAGGTTGAAAAGACATTATATCCGATGCATGTCTTATCGGAGAAGACGCTTGATACATGTCTTTACAAAGTTGAAGTTTCTTTTGAATCAAAGTATGTAAATAGATTTTCAGAATGGGATTAGTAGCGGCTAATCTGCGAGTTTCCTCCTTATGCAAAAAAGATTCAGATAAATGAATAATTGCTTCCGCAATTCCTGACTCTTTAACCAAACTCATTATCGCTTTAATTGCTTCTTTATTATGCTGTGGTGAAAAAGAGGCAGTAATCATAGCGTCTAACAGCTGATACTCGGTGGTTCTTTTTTCCGCAAGGCATAGCAAATCAAAGTCTGATTCTTGTCCGGTGTTAGTTAAAATTATTTTTAATTGTTCTTCCGCCGACATTTCAACCGATATCATTCTATTATCCATGTAAACCTGCTTCAGAGATGAAAAAGGTTCGTTCTCTAAAGCTGTTTTTCCTCCAGCGATCCATTGTCGTGCCAATTCTCCCTTCGCTTTTAATAAATGTAGAGGGCTTTTTGGAGAGAGATGAGAGCCGCTAATATCAGCCTGTAAATCATATAAGTCATCCAGCATTTGGGGTATAGCTTGATCCAGAAGTGAAACTATTTCTTCTCTTTCGTTTTTGGTGATCAGGTCTGCAAATTCCAACAGCAAAAGCTGACAATTTATAAAATTTGATTGTATGCCTCGATCTATAGACAAAAATTCAGCAAAAGTGCCCGGAGTGAAATATATCTTCATGAAACTGTCTGTTTTTTTATTGGCGGCAGTTAAGTCAATAAGACTTTTTCTGATGGTTGCGGCCTGCCAATCGGCTAATGCAGTTCTGGCCCTATAGAAAGGATCAAGATTACCTTCCTGATAAAGATGCTGTAGAGACAATCCCGAGCAATATCGGCAAAAAACATCAATACTTATATGAGTTCCTTCACTTACATTTCGGGCTAGTTCTATTAATAATCCTGCCGGTATATTTTCCGATAATAAAAAGGTTTTATCACTTTCTTCTCTCGCTTCCCCGTTTGTCGGTTCGGTGTCTATAAATACTTGCTTCAGACCGTCATGAAACATTCGGAAAAAACTATCTGAAATAAATTGATCTGGCCTTCGTGTTGCACAATCATCCAGAAGATCGTCTGCCTCGGTATTGCCAACAAATAAAAGGCTGCTTAATAAGAGTAGACTACATTCCACAGCGGAATGGGTATTTCTCCCACGGGCTTTAAGAGTTACCATCACATTTTCGTGGAATTCAGCATACTTCATGCATGCAGACGATAGTAAATAGTACTCCATTACGGCATTGCTACCTGGTTGGTCCAATACTTGTGAAAGGGTGAAAGGCGGCGTTGCATATTTATAATATTCAAACGTTTCTTGAAGCATATTTTATTCCCTCTCAAAACTTCCTTGGACATAAGCTGCCAGGACAGGTGTATAAGCCGCATCAATCAAGTGTTGGTGGTCAAAATTTAAAATTCTGAACCCTAGATTTCTAAAAGAAGTGTAATAGTACCAGGGAAAAAGGGTATATTCCACGTTGTGTCCGACAATTTCTCCGAAATCTGCAAGCGCCTTTTTGGACCACCGGGCCTCAAAATGTTCTTTTAACCGGTTTTGCCAGTTCAAATCAGCTACCAGTTCCGGATAATAAAGAGCATAATAAGATTCAATCATTCTAGCCGCTAAACAAGCTTTGGTATAGGCACTATGACCATAGGTAAGCCAAGGATGAAAAGGGGTAATTACTCCCATAAAGACCTGATCCTTTGTTTGCAG
>JALHWS010000179.1 GCA_022866885.1 Candidatus Microgenomates bacterium
GAAATTTGAATGGCTTTGCAAAAAGGCATGGTTTCAAGCAAATCGAACGAATGGGCAACTCCCCAATGGATATTTGACGAGTTGAACTCCGAGTTTGACTTTACCCTTGATCCGTGCGCCACGAAAGGAAACGCCAAATGCAGGCTGTTTTACACCATTGACGACAACGGGCTGAAACAGAAATGGCAGAACCAACGGGTGTTTATGAATCCGCCCTATGGCGGAAACACCCTTGCGTGGATGCAAAAGGCATATAAATTTTTAATTTATCATGAAAATAGCATTTCTTAACATCTATAACGGAAGCTGCGAACGGGGATCAGAAGTTTTTGTGAATGAGATAGCTTCAAGGTTGTCGCAAAAACATGCTGTTTGCGTCTTCCAAAGCGGAAAAAAAGGGAAGGAAAATTATCAGGTTAAACACATCGGCGGAATACCCTTCAAACCATATAGCCTGTTTTATGATTTTCTGGTTTTAATTTTTACTCTTAAATGCCTCCCAATCTTATGGAAAGAAAAATACGACTGGATAATTCCGATAAACGGCCGGTGGCAGGCAGTTTTCTGCAGATTATTACGTTCTTTTCGCGGAGGAAAGATTCTTATCTCGGGTCATGCTGGGGTAGGTATGGAGGATTGGATTAACCTTATAATCGGTAGACCAGAGGTGTTCGTGACTTTGACACCCAGGGCTTATAGATGGGCTAAGAGTCTTTCGAGTAAAAAAGTGGTCTATATTCCAAACGGAGTGGATTTGCGAGGATTTGAAGCGGATTCAAAGGGATTGAAGTTACCTTTCCCTAAACCGGTGATCTTATGTGTGGCTGCCTTATTACCGTATAAAAGGATTGATTTGCTGATTAAGGCTATGGAATTGATACCAAATGTTAATTTACTGTTAATCGGTGATGGCATTTTAAGAGAGAAGATAGAGAAATACGGCAAAGATTTGTTAGGGAAACGATTTTTATTAATAAGTCACGTCGCTCATGAAGAAATTTCCCGATATTACCATGCCTGTGATATTTTTTCTCTACCCAGTAAAGAATCGGAGGCCTTCGGTTTAGTTTATCTTGAAGCGATGGCGGCAAATATTCCTATTGTAGCTCCTGACGATGAAAATCGAAGATTATTAATTGGTGATGCAGGATTGTATTGCATTGTTACCAAGACAAATGAATATGCCGAAACTCTTAAAAAAGCCTTAAAAGTGAATTGGGGAAACAAACCGCTTACCCAAGCAAATAATTTTTCCTGGGAAAAAATAGCCTTAAAATACAGTGAAATATTTACGGAGAAAATTTAAATTTTATAGATAATATAGTAACTGCTTTGAAAGATTTCTTCAAAAGGTAAAGTATTTTTCTTTTCCACAACCAGATAATCAAATTTGTATTGTTGTCTAAGTAACAGAATCCTTTCCTTATCCATTTTATTATACCCTTCATATACTTTTTGTTCTGTAATCTGGTTTAAAGGATAATCATTTAGTCCTGATACCCTGATGATTCTTGTTATCCAGTCTACTTGCCCGCTGTCAGAAAAAGATCCGGTAATCCAATCCACCACAATAGCTCTTTGGGCGGTTAACCTGAACCGGAAAAAACCTGGCGGTACCAAAAATATTTTATCCTCCTTCGTCTTTGCCTTTACCCATAATGCCAGGTCGGTTTCCGGAGTGGGAAATGGATAGGGGAGATTGAAACTAAGTTGGTAGTGACGGTAAACAAGGGCAAAATTGAAAACGGAGAGAAAAACCAATAAATAACATGCAGATACTTTTTTGCTCCTGGTTAAAAGTATAGATATTGTCAGAGTCAAAAGGAGAAAAATAAAGCTTCCCGGACTAAAAACAATAATTCTGTCAAAACCCGCAATAATAAAAGGAATGGCGGATATGGAATATTTTATGTAATTTGGGATATTGCGAAAAATTTGGGAAATGCTGAAACAGCCGCCATAGATGATAATGGCGCCTGCCCAAAAAACAATATTCGTCAGCCTAAAAAATTGCATGATCATCATAAAATAGACGGGAAGTATTTGCGTAAAGAAAAAACCGGTTACGCAAAGAGTAAAAATGATAAGGAAGAGAAAGTTGAAACTATTCTTAATTTTCTCATTGAGCCGTTTGGAATAAATAAAATAAAAAATAAAATAGAGAATAATAAAACCCGCAAACTTGAGATATACACTGATTGGCCAGGTGGATGGCATATAATGATGCGGAAGGCTTACTTTGCCTAAAATATCAAAGAGTTCCCCTTTTGGAATATTTGACTTACTCCCTGAAAAAATATACTGAATGTTTGTATAAAGAGAAAAAGACGAGAGCAGTAAATATAAGCCGACCGATTTAAATATTTTGAGCAAATTTTTCTTAAAGCCCGGTTTTTTACTCCGGGTATACAATGTGGCTAAAAATAACGAGAAATAAAAAACGAATGGAGCCTCAAAACCAATAAGGGGGTGTATATAGGAAGAAAATGAGAATATGATAGCCGCAAAAAGAAATTTTTCCGACAATAACAGCCAGTAAGCAAAAAACACCAACCCAAAAGCAAATTTTGCCGGATCAATATCTCTTAAAACATAATCATTATTTCCCAACGTCATTTTTTGTCCATAAAGGAGGGTGACAGTTGTTAAGATGGCGGAGATATTGGATTTAAATATTTTTTTGGAAATATTAAAAGTCGCAAAGGCAATTAATCCACCGGTTAACATAAAAAAAAGCAAGTAAACGATCGGTAAGGAAGTCATTTTAGCCAAATTACCCGAAATAAGAATGAAGAAAAATCTTGGAGAAAACCGGGAACTGATGTTTACAAACCAGTCGTTTACAAGATAGTTTTTATCAAGAAAACGCAGGATAAGAGGTATTTGCTCATATTGATTATGCTGGACAAAAACATATCTGACGATAAGAGGAAAGATTAAAGTAACGGTAAAAATGACAAAAAAGATTTTCAGGTTTTTCACTCTGTTTATATTATAATCAATACAGATGAACAAACGAAACCTTTCCCTGCTGCCGATAGTTTTTTCCTTTACCGCAGTTTTCCTATGCCTGATAAGAGTTGTCAATGTTTCCCGCATTCCAATATTTTGGGATGAGGCGATATATTTAAGCATTGCCGACGGATTCCGGAAAGAACCGGCCAGACTCTTAAACTCCTTTTCTTTCTATGCCTACCCGGTGATGGTTTGGATACAGACTCTTCTGGAGACAATTCTGCCTTTCGTCAGTAAACTGATTTTAGGAAGAGTATTTTTAATTTCGACCGATTTTATATCCGCTTTTCTGGTTTTTCTGATAAGCAAAAAGTTCTACGGAAAATATATTGCGGCTGTTTCCTCTTTGATCTATCTTGCTCTTCCCCTCACTGTTTTTCACAGCCGGTTTGTAATGCTTGAATCAATCACCAACATGTTTGTTCTTTTGGCTTTGTATCGGGCGATAATTCACGCGTTGGATACAAAAAATTCGGGAAAAGTTAGTCTGAAATGGATAGTGTCAGAGGCTTTTTTTATTTCCCTTTCTTTTTTTACAAAGCCTTTGGCCTTAGTCTCATTTATAGCCATATTAATACTTCCTTTAATAATTCTTCTCAATAAAAAACCGGTCCGGTTTGATAAAATAAAGACGGTCTTTTTCGATTTAATCTTTTCTTTCGGTCTGGCAGGGATCATTATTGCCATTTTTGTCCTGCCGCAGTGGCATGAATATGCCAGCTACATGACTGAAAAGGGCAGTTTCACTATAAATTCACTGATTCATTTCCGGGTCAACCTATGGAAGGCAGCGTGGTGGAGCGGGGCTTATATCGGGGATACGGCCATCTTCCTTATGGGGCTGTTTTTTATATGGGCCCTTATTAAGCGGATGTGGACAGTCTTGTTTCTTTACCTGTGGATTTTAACCGTTTTTGTCATAGACAGCCTGATTGTTGCTTCTTTTTATCCCCGTCATATTTATCCGATCTCCGTCCCGGTGGCCTTTATACTGGCCATTTTCTGGGGTTTAGTTTATAAAAAAAGACCCCTTGTTTCACTTATTGCGCTTGTATTTTTCCTTTTTTTCCTAATAAATATAAACCTGCAGATCATTTTTCATCCGGAAGAGGCACCGATTGCACTGGAGGATAAACAGCAGTTTTTTGATGACTGGTCGTCAGGGGTAGCTTTGGATAAAACCGCCTATAAACTGAACTACTTATCAAAAGGAGAAAAATATGTCCTAGTGACCAACGGTGACCCTCTCCTTACCTGGGCCCTTGTTAACGAATACAAATTGGATGGGGTTGAAATATTGGATACGGGGAGAGTCTGGACTGACAAGTTGGCGCTTAACGCAATAATTAACGGGAGATGTGAAAAGGTAAATTGTTTTTTGGTTTTAAACCAGAATTTTGATGATGTTCCCTCAAATAGATTTACACTTACGGAAACAATCCCCAAAGGCCGGAACAGAAAAATCAATATTTACCGTTATTCAGATGATTCTTTGCTTTAGAAAAATCTGAATTGTACAATACAATTAATGGTTTCCGTAATTATTCCCGTCTATAACGAAAAGAAAGTCATTTCTGATTGCCTTTCGTCACTTGCAATACAAAGTTACCCTGATTTTGAGATTATTGTGGTGGATGATGGATCGACGGATAATTCGGAATTAAGAATTAAAAACTTGCGTTATCATAAACAGAAACATCAGGGACCGGGTAAGGCGCGGAATTTTGGGGCAAAATACGCCAAAGGGGATATTTTGGTTTTTATCGATGCGGATATGACTTTTGATCAGGATTTTATCAAATACCTGATCCAACCGATCGTTGAAAACAAAAGTAAGGGTACTTTCACCAAAGAGGAATATGTTTCAAACTGGGATAATGTTTGGGCAAGATGCTGGAATTATAACGAAGGTCTGGCAACTTCAAGAAGAATTTCTCCGGATTATCCCACCCGCTCTCCGGTTTTCCGGGCCATCCTCAAGTCGGAATTCATCAAGGTAAAAGGTTTTGAAGAGAATATCGGT
Source organism: Candidatus Microgenomates bacterium (assembly GCA_022866885.1). Lineage (GTDB taxonomy): Bacteria > Patescibacteriota > Microgenomatia > 2-02-FULL-39-11 > 2-02-FULL-39-11 > JALHWS01. Next base: position 5,039 of record JALHWS010000179.1, read on the forward strand.
TTTACCGACGATTGGACACTATCGCGGAAATTAGGGTATAAATCCACTCCGGCGGATAAAGCGATCTGTTATCACGCCAATCCCGAGACGCTTAGTAATGTCTATCGTCAGGCAAGATGGATCGGTAAAAACGAGTTCATTTCCGGATTAAATTGGAAAAGAATCGTTAATTTATTGCGTTTTAATCCTCTTATCCAGGCATTTAGAGCGGTTTTTGTCTCCGTGAAGAATAAAGAGTGGTTATTTATGGTTTTTTCACTCTATTATTACAGCGGCATAACCGTCAGTATCTTTCTTTCTTTTTTCCATGAAGCTAAATACAAATAATAAATCGATGTTATTGATTCTTATACTGGCTTTTGTTTTACGGCTGGTAAATCTGAACCAGAGTTTTTGGCTTGACGAAGCAGCCCAAGTGATCGAATCCGCAAGGCCACTAAGTGCGCAGTTTTCCATCGTCAGCGATTTCCATCCGCCACTTTTCCACCTGATTTTGCATTTCTGGATGATGCTGGGAAATAGCGAAGTCTGGATCAGGCTTTTGCCCGTCTTATTGGGTGTGGCAACAGTATACCTTATCTATAAGCTCGGCTGCTGTTTGGGAAAAGAGAGAGAAGGAGAATTAGCCGCTTTGTTTCTGGCCATCTCGCCGTATCATCTTTGGTATTCGCAGGAGGCAAGGCCTTATATGCTTTTTGTTTTTTTCAGCCTTTTTTCCACTTTGATGTTACTTCGGAAAAAATGGTTGATGTATATCTTGACAACAACGCTTCTTATGTATTCCCTATATTTTGCCCCTTTTGTCATCATCGGTCAGTTTTGTTACCTGGTTATTTTTGAAAAGAAAAATTTGAGGCAATTTCTTAAATGTTTATTGACCGTAATATTACTGTTCTTGCCGTGGCTTCCAGAATTTCTGAGGCAATTGGAGCAGGGGACAAGCGGCTTTTTCAGAGGCTGGACAGACATTGTTTCGGTAAATCCCTGGAAAGCCATTCCGCTGACATTTGCTAAATTCATCTTCGGTAAAGGAACAATCAATAATTTATTTATCTATACTCTGGCAGTTGCGCCGGTATTTTTAATTTTTCTTTATTGTCTCTATGTCATCAGGAAAGATAGAAGCGGAAAAATGTTAAGCACTTTCTTTTTCGTTCCCTTTGCTTTAGCCATTTTTGTCTCTTTTTTCATTCCCGTTGTCGCTCCCCAGAGACTGATTTTTCTCCTCCCCTTGTTTTGCCTGATTATCGCCAAAGGGATAAGCGGGATGATTCCGGTTGGAAGGTTACTGGTGATCTTTATTGTGGTTGTCACCGGAATTGCCGGTATAACCGACTATTACACCAATCCTTATGTCCAAAGAGAGGAGTGGCGCCAGGCGGTAGAATTTGTCGAAGGATCAGGAGACGACAAAACGCTGGTTCTATTTGTTTTTCCCAGTCCTTTTGCCCCGTATCTCTGGTATGAAAAAGGTACTGTCGAAGCGAAAGGAATCGCGCCGAAATTTATTTTAGATGATAATGACCTGGCTAATTTACAGCCGGAAGTAAATAATAAAAATAGAATATACCTTTTCCAATACCTGACAGGATTGACCGATCCGAAGGAAAAAACAAGGGCATTTTTATCGGAAAACGGTTTCGTAAACAGAGACACTAAAGATTTTCCGGGAGTCGGATTTGTCTATATTTATGGAAAAGAATGATTTTTGGGCGAAACTATCCGGTCTTTCTTTCTTTTACCGGTGGCATCCGGAAGTGGCTTTGAGATACCTGCCGATTGTCAGTGAAATAAAGAAATATCCCGGTACGCCAAAAATCTTGGAGGTTGGGTCCGGGGGTTTGGGGATTGCCCCTTATTTGAAGAAACCCGTAACCGGTCTTGATCTGGAATTTGAACCGCCATATCATCCGATGTTGCATAAAGTCAAAGGATCAGTTTTGAAATTACCTTTCGCCGATGGATCATTTGATATCGTTTTGACGGCGGATATGTTGGAGCATCTGCCCAAAAGTAAACGCCAAAAAGCCGTCAGCGAAATGCTCCGGGTAGCCAGAGACAAACTTTTTATTGCCGTTCCATGCGGAAAAGAAGCATACCAACAGGACAAGGAACTGGACAGCGAATATCAGGAGAAATACCACCGGCGATATCACTTTCTTGAGGAACATCTCGAAGGGAAAATCGATAAAGGTTTGCCGGAAGAAAAGGAAATTTATGATACAATCCTATCGTCGGCGCAGAGCCTAAAGAAGAAAATCGAGATAAAGACGTTTAATAATGAAAATCTGCGGTTACGGCAGTTTTTAATGAGAGGCTGGATGAGTAATAATATATTCGTCAATATTTTTTTTCGCAAAATTCTGCTTTTGGCTCTTCCACTTTTGAGGAGGATGAATAAAAAGCCGGTTTACAGACAAATATTTGTTTGCCAACTGATATGAGAATCGCCATAGACATATCACAGGTTGTTTATGAAGGGACCGGTGTGGCCAAATACACCGCTGAATTAGTCAAAAAATTGCTGGAAATCGATAAAGTAAACAGGTATTTACTATTCGGGATGTCGCTGCGGCGGCAGAAAGCCCTGAAGGACTTTGCCGAATCGGTTTTACCGTTAAACAGTAGAACCATGGTGAAAATATTGCCCCTGCCGCAGAAGGCAGGTCAAATACTTTGGAATAAACTTCACCTGGTAGACATCGAGCAATTTACCGGCAGAATTGACATTTTTCACTCTTCAGACTGGCTGCAGCCGCCGGCCCGCGCCAAGAAAGTGACGACTGTCCATGATTTAGTGGTTTATAAATACCCTCAGACTTCCCATCCGGATATTATTCGGGCGCATAAGGAAAGACTGCGTGGGGTAAAAAAAGAATGCGACCTGGTTTTTGCTGATTCGCTGGCCACAAAAGATGATTTGGTTAATTTGCTCAAATTTAATCCGGCGAAAATCGAGGTGGTTTATGCCGGTTTGGGAGAAGAATTCAAAAAGACCAGATGCGAAGAAATTGACAGAGTGAGAAAAAAATACGAGCTTTTTGATGATTATATTTTAGCGGTTGGAACGCTGGAGCCAAGAAAAAATCTCAGTAGAGTTATCAAAGCCTTTGAGAAAGTCTCGCGCAATCCGTTGGTTGTTTCGCGAAGAAAACCGCTGGAACTGGTAACTGTTGGCAAAACCGGCTGGCAGGAGAAGTTGCCGCAAACAAGACATATCCGTTCGCTGGGATATATCGATCAGAAAGATTTACCGGCACTGTACTGCGGAGCTTGTCTTTTCGTCTATCCATCACTCTATGAAGGTTTCGGTTTGCCGGTTCTCGAGGCCATGGCTTGCGGAGTACCGGTAGTGACATCAGATCGGGGTAGTTTAAAGGAAATTGCCGCTGATGCCGCCTTGGCGGTAGATCCCGAGGAAGTGGAAGATATTGCCCTTAAAATGACCAGAATTTTTATGGATGAAAAGTTAAAGTCAGAATTGATTAAAAAAGGTCTGGAGAATGCAGCCAAATTCACTTGGAAGAAGACCGCCGAGAAAGTGCTTTCTTTTTATAAAAAATTAGTCAGGAATTCATCATCATGAAAATCGGTATTGACGGAAATGAAGCAAATACCCCCGAAAGGGTCGGTATCGGAGAATATGCCTTTCAACTGCTTAAGAATATTGCAGTCATGGATAAAAAAAATGATTATGATATTTTATTAAAAAATGACCCGCAGACATCTTTACCAAAAGAAAAGGAAAATTGGCATTATAAAGTTTTCGGTCCCCGTTTTTTTTGGACACAGTTCGCCTTACCGGCAAGGTTACTCCTCAAAAGTGGTAGATATGATGTTTTCTTTTCGCCGACGCATTATGCTCCAAGATACGTCAATTGTCCGTTGGTGATCTCGGTTATGGACCTCTCTTACATTTATTTTCCGGAAATGTTTAAGAAAAAGGACTTATACCAATTAAGATTATGGACGGATTATTCGGTCAGAAAGGCCGACAGAATAATGACCATAAGCCAGTATTCCAAGTCGGCAATTGTTGATTATTACAAAGTTCCCGCTGAGAAAGTGGTGGTAACTTATCCGGGATACAATAAAGAAAATTACAAATTATCCTTCGACTGCGCTCAGGGCGGGCAAATTACAAAGTACAAATTAAAAATGAATAAAATAAGACATAAATATAAAATAAACGGGGATTATATTTTGTTTGTGGGGACGCTGCAACCGAGGAAAAACCTTGTAAGATTAATTGAAGCGTTCGCGATCCTTAAAGAGGATTCTTCTTGCAGTAACTTACAACTGGTAATCGTCGGGAAAAAAGGCTGGTTATATGAAAAAATATTTGAGAAAGTTAAACAATTAAATTTAAAAAATGAAATTATTTTTCTTGATTATATTAGCGAAGATGATTTACCAGTTCTATATCAAGGAGCCAGCTGTTTTGTTTTGCCCAGCCTTTATGAGGGCTTCGGGATACCGGCGGTTGAAGCAATGGCCTGCGGTTGTCCGATTGCCGTCAGTAACGTCTCATCACTGCCTGAAATAGTCGGGGAGGCGGGAGTCACTTTTGACCCGTTGGATGTTAATGATATGGCCAAAAGCATTAAAAGCCTGCTTACGGATAACCGGTTACGGGAGGAATTGGTCAGGAAAGGTTTGGAAAGAGTCAAATTATTTGACTGGAAAGAATGTACAAAGAAAACACTGTCCGTTTTACAGGTATTAGGAAATTAAGGTATACTTCAACTTATGAAAGACCGGATGGGTAATACATTGTCAACGGCCAAAGCCTGTCAAAAAGGAGTAAACAGATTGAAGAATATCTGCGCGGATTTCGAACTGTGGTTACTGCGTCTTGCCGGGCATATACCTTCACATACAATCAGGTTACTCTGTTACAGATCAGCAGGGATAAAGATAGGTCAGGGTTCGCGGGTACACATGTGGGCAAATTTTTTCCAGCCGGAAAACATCACTCTCGGAACTGATACAATTGTCGGCGACCATGTTTTTCTGGACGGCCGGGCGAAATTAACAATCGGCAGCCACGTTGATATCGCTTCAAGCGTGATGATCTATAATTCCCAGCATGAGATTGACAGTGATGATTTTCACGCCACCTACGAACCAGTGGTAATTGAGGATTATGTTTTTATCGGTCCACGGGTCATTATTTTGCCGGGAGTGACGATTGGTAGAGGTGCAGTAGGGGCCGCCGGAGCAGTCGTCACCAAAAATATTTCTCCTTTTGCCGTTGTGGCCGGCATTCCAGCGCAAGCGATTGGAGAGCGAAAAAACAAAAATCCCCACTATAATCTTGGCCGGCCCAGGCTTTTTCAATGAAACTATCAGTCAGGAGATGTGCTGAACTACTTCTAATCAGTTGCCATTAATAGCCTTGCCCACACGGCTTTACATTGTTTGAGAATTGAGGCTAGTATTAAAAGGTTCTAGTTCTATCAGAAAGAAATAATCCAACTATTTCAATCACGTTGAACGGTTGCACTTTCTTCTGTTTAAATGCAATAATTATTTAACATGAACAAGTTTACCAAAAATCGAAGAAATATTTTTGTTATTTTGAGTTTAATAGTATTCGGATTATTTATTATGTATTTTCTCTTTAATAAGTTTATTGTGCCACCGTGGAAATCATATAAAGGTATTATTTGTGATTTAAACGGATGTCATACATCTGAGATTCAACAACAAAATGAATATTGGATAGATCAAGCAATTATAAAAAAAGATGTTGCATTATGTAATAACTCCTTGGGTTTTGGCTTTCAAAATAAAGCAAAAGAACAGTCAGTATATGAATGTAAATCAGAATATGCAGTTGGAATAGGCGACTTAGAATATTGCAGTAGTCTTGATAAAGAAGTGCAATATGTAAATTGTAGGCAGAAATATGCAATTAAATATCGTAAACCAGAGATATGCGAGGGAATTAGCACTTCAGGTGATGAAAACGATAGATTATCTATTATAAAAGCATGCAAGAAAGAAGCAGTAAAATAGTTCTTCATATGATCTCAGAATCAAGTTCTGAGTAAACCCATCTGGTAAGCGCATTACGGCTTTACATAGCGAATAAGGGGACGGTTCTCAAATAGCCTCGATTCATGGGGACGGTTCTCAAATAGCCTCATGATTGATAAAATCAATAATTATGATATCTTATTTTTCTGTGCTCGTTATATCTTTGTTCCCGTGATCCCCATACTTTTTTCTTATAGGTATCCATAATAATATCATTTATAGCTATATCTTTGTATTTCTGTTGTCTTTCCTTAGGCGTTTTACCGATTTCCCGAAAGAATAAGTCCTCAGTGATAAGCAGATCTAATTTTCCTTCTGAGTAATATTTATAACTGGAATAAGGGTACTCCTCAGGATCGCCTATAATTGAGGCTCTTACGGGATTTAATTCGATATATTTCCCACACTGAATAAAATATTCATCTTTTCCTATAGGCTGACTCTTAAATCTATCCTGCCAGAAATGGCCTATCCAGCCATATTTCTTTTTGTAATAGTAAAAGTAAATAAGATTTATATTTTTCATAAATGATGAATAGTCGCTCTCATTGTTTGTTTTGATTAAAAAATGGGTATGATTTGGCATAAGACAATAATGATATATATCAAAGGGATGAATTTCTTTGAGTTCTCCTACAATTTCAAGATATTTATGATAATCCTCATTTTGTTTGAATATAGTATTTAAATTATTTCCCCTGGTCATGATATGATAATATGATAAAGGAAGAAGAAGTCGTGGGGATCTTGGCATAATTTAAAATTAACACTTTTGTCAATTTTTATCAATATCGTGGTCAAATGAGAACCGTCCCCTATTTCAGTCACAAAAGACGTCGCCCCTTTTGCCATTGTGGCCGGAATTCCGGCCCAAGTGATCGGAGAGCGGAAAAACAAAAATCCCCGTTACCATCTTGGCCGTCCCAGACTTTTTCAATGAAATTATCAGTCAGGAGACGGAGCCTTACCCGCACGGCTTTACATTTTTATGAGATTTAAAAATAATCCATTATATCGTTATATAATAATCGTATTATGTCTAAAAACTCACGAATAGTATTTATTACTCTCTTGATATTTTTTATCTATCATTTTATCAGGGATATTTATCAAGTCTTTCATATCAAAAATCCTATTACAGATTTCCTACACTGGAACCATTTATGGTGTGAACCATACTGCAATTACGTTACTATTCCACCTGAAATATTTATCATCATCGCTTCATTTATTATTCTAAAACGAAATAAGATTGGATTATTAGGTAAAATCGTATTCTTATCGCTTATTTTCTGGCCCTTTGCGTTATTATTCCCTTAGAATGAATAATTATGTTAGACTCTGAAGTTCGAAAATTGTTCCCCCTGGCGAGTATTTGACTTTAGGCCTTCATAACAGCCCTTTTCCTTCTAAGTATGAATGGACGTTAGAGCTTTTGATATAATCATTCCAATAGATATTAATGATGAATATGACAAACTCTCACCAATATGAAAAATTGTTTTCGAGAGATTTCTCGTTACCCTCTGTTGAAGCTTGGGTAAGAGGAGAAAGCACAAATCCTAAAGGATGGTCAAAAGAAAAACAACCTTATCTTCCCTACATAATTACCGAAAGATCTGATAATACCGTTCATTTCTATTATGACTTAAAAGGTGTCGCATGGGTTCAAAACCTATTAGTCAAACTTGCTCGTGAAAATAAGAATTTCATTTCTATAATTGAAAAAACGGTTTTAGAGAAATTAACCTTTATCCGACCAATTTACGAAAAAGAGCAAGTTATCAGTCTTACTCAGCTTAAAATGTTTTTAAAAGAGCTTGAGGAAGGATACCCTTGGTTTGAAGCTATGTGGTGGTTTTTTCAGATGGATGACGAATCTAAAGTAGCGGGATTAGATCTAAAAAACTTGGCAAAAGTCAGAAAACTAACGGATAAACTATGTAATAGTTCTGATACTGTTATTCGTAAATCTCTTATTAAGATATTTCCGCAGTTTGGAGAGCTGTCTTCGGTATTACAGACAAAAGAAATCATCACTGAAAATATTCCCAAAAAGCAGGAACTAGAAAAAAGAGACAAAGGATATTTTTATACAAAAAATAGATTACTTGCAGGATTTGATAAATCGAAAATAGAAAAGATCTTCGGAATTCATTTTACAACTGATCCTATAAAGAAAGTGAGACAACTCACTGGTTCTGCAGCATACCGGGGTGTAGTCAGAGGATTCGTAAGAAGGATAATGGGTCATAAGCAAATCAATGAAATTAAGGAAGGTGAGATATTAATTTCACCTATGACTATACCAGATTTTATTCCTGCTATGAAAAAAGCAGCTGCTATAGTAACAGATGAGGGAGGAGTACTTTGTCATGCAGCAATTATTGCAAGAGAATTTAAAAAACCAACTATCGTCGGAACAATAATCGCAACGAAGAGACTACAAGATGGCGACATTGTTGAAGTTAATGCGACTGAGGGCAAAGTTACTCTTATATGTCACGCCGCCATAGTGGCTAATAAACTAAAAAAACCTTGCATTGTTGGCACTCGCTTTGCAACTGATTTATTCAAAGACGGTGATTATGTAGAGGTTGATGCTGATAAAGGATTAATTACACTTATAAATAGAAAAGACAAAATAAATAGGTTTAAAAGAACAATGACCTGGGACACTCTGTTTCAATAGGAAAACTATGTTACAATAATATGGATTATGGATCTTAAAGAGAAATTCTATAAAGTCTACAACAATCTGCCGCTTAACCTTCGGGATGAGGTGATTATCGTGATTGGGGAAGAACCTGTCACCTGGAAAGTTGCCAGACTCGAGATCGACCAAAATACCAAATTAGCCCAGACAATTTTAGAAAAGTTGGACGCATTGCATATTATATGAAACAAAATAAACTTCCAAATGGATCAAAAATAACCGATGGAGAAATTCGCAAACTGGTTATTGCCAGACTCCGCTCATTTTCTTCAGGAAGAAAGATATCCATTGGTTCCGAAGGTGAATTTACGAAGGATGAGCTGATAGACCGGGTGGAGAGAAAAGATCCGATCGGAAATAAAATTATCGAGATACAACTTTCATATCTGCGATCTTTGAAAGAAGGCACACTCCTAAGTGCATAGTTTATGCTGATTACCCGTCCCAATCATGATCCGACCACCAACTATCTTTGTCGCTGGAGTGAAAAAATTATTAATCAGGCAGGTAAAAGCAAGCAGAAAATTATAGATTTGAAGGGAAGACGGGCTAAAGCAAAAGAATTTTTAAGTATTGTAAAAAAGACAAACCCTTCTTTTGTGGTGTTAAACGGTCATGGGGCGGAAGACAGGATCGCCGGATATAATAATGAGGTGTTGGTCCAGTCAGGCCGGAATGAATCTATATTTTCCGGCCGGATAATATTTGCCAGGTCTTGCCGGTCGGCAAAAATACTGGGTAAGTCAGCGGTGGCTTCGGGTACAAGAGTTTATATCGGTTACGATGATGATTTTGTTTTCTTTATCAACGAGACAAAAACCACCCGTCCTTTGGAAGACAATACCGCAAAATTATTCCTCGAACCTTCGAATTATATAGCGATAGCACTTCTTAAAGGCCACAACGCTTTTGAAGCCGATACCCGGTCGAAAGAGATGTATAAAAATAATATTCAAAAACTCATGACAAGCGAAACGCCGAAAGAGGATAAAGACCTTATAGCCTTCTTACGATGGGATATGATAAATCAGGTTTGTCTCGGTAATGGGGAAGATAAACTCTAAAATTCACCTTAATATGAAACTAAGTATCGTTATTGTTAGTTTCAATACCTGCGGGCTTTTGGAAAAGTGCCTGAATTCCGTTTACCAGTCAATTGCGGCGGGTGGTTTATCCGCAAGTACAGAAGTGATTGTGGTGGATAATGCTTCCCGCGACGGCAGTCTCCAAATGGTTGAGGAAAAGTTTCCCAAGGTCCGGCTGATTAAAAATAAAAAAAATCTCGGTTTTGCTGCTGGAAATAACCAGGGGATAAAAAGCGCCAAAGGGGATTATTACCTTCTTTTAAACAGTGATACGGAACTTCTGAAAGATACCCTGAAGCTTCTTTTGGGAGAAATGGAGAAAAACGCTTCTCTTGGAGTAGTCGGAAGCAAACTCTTAAACAAAGATAATACCATCCAGCCGTCAGCCGGCTTTTTCCCGGATTTGACAAGAGTATTCCTTTGGATGACTTTTTTGGATGATCTGTTAAGCCGCTTTGTGGCGATTCATCCTTATCATGTGGAAAACGGAAATTTTTATGATAAAAAACAGGAAGTGGATTGGGTGACCGGCGCCTGTTTCCTTATCAGCCGGAAAGCAGTAGAAAAAGCCGGCCTTCTGGATGAAGGAATCTTCATGTACGGAGAAGAGGTGGAATGGTGCTACCGGATCAAGAAAGCTGGTTATCAGGTGGAATATTTTCCGCAGGCTTCGATTTACCATTATAAAGGGCAATCGGCGGTAAGGGCTGAAGGCGCCGGGATCGATCAGGAGTACTTGGCAGTAATATATTTTTATAAAAAACACCAACCTTCGTGGAAATTACCGATTGTTAAGTTACTTTTAGCTTTAGGAGCTTTGCTGCGGCTCTTCGTTTTTGGTATAATTGGCAGGTATCGGGGCCGGGTATCTTTTTATGCAAAAGCTCTTAAGATGGTTGGACGATAATGTTTTAGCCGTTCTTTCCGCGTGCCTAATAATCTTCATCCCCCTTTATCCAAAATTGCCTTTGCTTGATATCCTGCCTGGCTATATTGTCCGGGTCAGGCTGGAGGATTTTGTTATTTCTTTCACCATTCTTCTTTGGATTGTCTGGCTGATCCGTGGAAAGGTTAGGCTTTTGGACAATCCTCTTTTTAAGCCGATCGCCTTATATCTTGTCATAGGCTTACTCTCGATGATTTCAGCAATTTTTATCACCCAGACCGTGCCGCTTCAGGCCCTTCATATCGCAAAAATGTTTCTCCATTTCCTGCGGCGGGTGGAATATTTTTCCCTCTTTTTTATTTTTTATTCAACCGTCAACAATCTCCGTCTTTTAAAAACCTATTTAATCTTTTTGTTAATTGCCGTAACAGGAGTCGCTCTCTATGGTTTCGGGCAGAAATACCTATACTGGCCGGCTTTTTCCACCATGAACCGGGAATATTCCAAAGGGTGGATGTTGTACCTTACCCAGCATGCCAGAGTGATTTCTACTTTTGGCGGCCATTATGACCTGGCGGCATATGTCATGATGATGCTGGTTATCCTTTGGAGCCTGTTTTTCAGTTTGAAAAAATGGTTCTTGAAAGCCCTGATTTTTTTAATTATTGCCGCCGCTTTTTGGACGCTGATCCTGACCGCTTCCAGGACTTCTTTCATCGCCTATCTTGGAGGGCTGACTTTCGCTTTTTTTCTTTTTGCTTTCAAACACGGAATTAAATGGTCCTTGAAGCGTTGGGTAACCGTGATAACGTTGTCCATCGTCGTCATGCTTTCATTCGGTGATTTATCCGAACGTTTTACCAAACTGCTGCGGATCGACGACCGGATTGCCGGATTCAGGTCGCTTCTGACTTCGCCGATAGGCAAACCGCCTTCCGAGAAAGCCATTTTTTTGGAAAACAACCCCCAGGCGGCTTTGGCGGAGATTACGGCCAAAAGCGATCAACCGCCTTCTTTAACCAGGCCGAGTGATGTCTATCAGGATATTCCGCTATCGGTGCAAACAGGCAGCACTTCAGGGGAGATCGTCAATACTCAAAGGACTTATTCCAAAACCGCCTATCTTTACGATCTTTCGACCGCCATCCGTTTAGACGCGCTTTGGCCGATGGCCTTGAAGGGTTTTAAGCGCAACGTCTTATTAGGCAGCGGTTACTCCACTTTAAACAAAACACAATCAACGCAGTTTACTGAAGCCGAGTCAACAGACAATGATTATCTCAGGTCTTTAGGAGAAACAGGACTTCTGGGTTTTGCGGCTTTTTACGGAATTTTATTATTTATCCTTTACTATGTCTGGCGGAACTTAACGGTTCTTCGTGACCCGATCATTTTCGGCCTGGCGGTTGGTTTGGGCGGGCTGTTGTTTGGTCTTTTGGTTAATGCGGTTTATATTGATGTATTTGAATCATCAAAAGTGGCTTTCCTTTTTTGGGCAACGGTTGGGTTTATTCTCGGCGGTATTAATTATTTAAAAAAAGGAAAACCGAATAATCCACCGCCGGTTATGCCCGGGTTTGCCGATTTCAAAAAAACATTTGTTCAAAGAACCGCTAGATTTTTAAGAAGCGACTTATTCTTTCTGATACTGATTTTAAC
>JALHWS010000180.1 GCA_022866885.1 Candidatus Microgenomates bacterium
TATTATCCAGAGAAGGATGATTAATTACTAATACTAAGAGGCATCCTAATGCCTCTTAGTCTCCTCAGAGCCTCAGGATCTGAGGACATAAAAAGAAATTTTGAGACTGTTCAATCCGACGTAAATTAGAAATCAATCTCCTGAAATTATTTGTCTTGCGGGTTTAAAAATCATTCGGAACTTCAATGCTTTTTTTGGCTTTTCGATTTTTCAGGCTGGTGGTTTTTTTTAGGAGAAAAATTGATATACTGGAACCAATAATCCACGGTTATCTTAAATGGAAGCGTTTCAGCTTCGATTGGGTGAGTCAGGCACCAGTTTTTATAAATTTTGAAGTTAATGGCGGTCTGAAGCAGATTGAAATAATTTTTGATGGATTTTTTCGAGTTAAAACTTTTCATAATTTCTTTCCGGGGTCTTATAAGACTCCAGATTTGTTCTATCCCATTATTTGTGCCCGGGCAGTCTGGGTCTTCGATAAAGTGGGTTAATTGCTCCAAGTCCGTTTCTAACTTCTGAAGTAACTTCGTAATGCCTTTATTATTCTCGAGTCCATGCCTGATCTGAACCGACCTGGCGGCATACAGCCAATATTTCGCATGAGTTGGAGTGGCGGCTTCAAACAGCTCATTAATGACTGCTTTTAAATCCTGGTACGCAGGGGGCAGGGCTTTCTTAAAGGAAACTTGGGCCGCCGCATAAATTCGTTTATTGATATTCCCTTTCCCGTGAAAAATACAGAGTTGGTGAGGACAATTTGGAAATAGATTGGGAATAATCGAAGTAAAGGTCGGGAAATCATCCGTAATTACCGCTTTTATCTGATCCTGCAAGGGATGCTGCGCCAGAAAGTGCGTAATGCTTTCGGAATAGCTTTGCGTATCCTTGCCTTCGACGATATCGAAATCCAAGAACGCGTGGGTTTTGGCATCCGAATAGCCTAAAACGTAAATTTTGCCGCCTTGGAGGGTTAAGTGAAACTCATCAATACCTAAATAGCCAGAGAAGGGAGGGACTAACTTAGTTCGGAGTTCTTCGAGGCTCGCCCCACTCTTCTGAACCCAATAATGAATATCCGTATGGGAAACTCCTGCTTTTAAATGGTCGTTCAAAAAGGTTTCGGCATGGCGTAACGATTCGGTAAGCCGGGTCGCCAAGTCAACGGCTGCCCAGATCACTTCGTAATGAAAATGGCCCTGAGGCGGCGCGTCTTCGTACGCCGCCGAGAAAGGTTCATGGCACTTCTTACAGAGATGCCTGGCAATTTCGACGTCTTCAACAATTCCCAAAAAGCGTCGTACGGTGCGATATTGCGATTCGAAGGGGGCTATTCGCCTAGAGCCACAGAGAGGACATCGGGGATTTACAATACTTTTTTTGATGGGAAATCGTGTGAAATAATAATCCTCTAGTCTTTTTCCTTCAAAACAGGATATATTTATGTCTGTAAAATCTCGGATTGGAATCCGTTGAAATTTCGCCCCCAAAAAGCTATCCAAGCCAATTTGGATTTGAGAAACAGATTCAGCTATTTTAATTACCTCTTTTCCATCATTTATTTTAAAGATAGAGAAGCTTCTATTAAAATATTGTATCAAATACCTGAAATGAATTAAAATGAAAAGTGAATCCGGTTAATCCAGCAAAATAGTTTCTCGATTATATTAAAAGGGACGAAAAATTCTTCGATTTCGAATGGTAGAAAAAGTTATTTTGGGAGAAAAATGATTTTTTTACGTCGGATTGAACAGTCTCAAAAAATATATGTTGAATAGGTTTACTGTATAAGTAAAAGGAATAATAAAAGATTCTCAAACATGAAGAAACTCTATTGCGGAGTGAAAAAACATGGAACTCAGCCCTAATACACCTGTTCCCGAAATGATTGCGAAATTAACCACTGAACAAAAACGGTTATTATATCTAATTGGTCTGTATACCGAGGTAGATGGTAGAATTGGGCAGCAGTGGCTGAAAGATCTCTCATTGAAAGGTTTAATGGTTAAGGGTGTGCGGGATAAGGTGCTAGATTGGGATTATAGTCCCGCCTCTGTAATGTATATGGGTACTCGGAAAATAATAAACATCACCCAGGAAGGACAAAGCGATCTCAATACCTTACGCATAATCGGGTTAATTGCCCGCCTAAGGCTAGGAACAGCACGGCATTTTTACTTCAACGCCTATGGCTTAACTCCTGAAGGAATAAACGTATTTGCAGCCATTCAAAAAGAAGATCGGGAGCCCATCGATAAATTAGTTCATTGCAATCAATGCGGTAAACTGGTGGAAGTCATCCCA
>JALHWS010000181.1 GCA_022866885.1 Candidatus Microgenomates bacterium
CTGATAATGAGACAATAAACGGCAATCACGGAGAAATTATCTATAGTGATGAGGCCATTAATCGGATATTGCAATTTTTGGACTTGCCCAAAGTTAGTTTGGCAAAAGCGACTAGCGTCCCTGAAGAAACCAGCCAAAAATTATTAACAATCTCTCTTGACCAGCCGGCCAAAATGCAACTGACTGACCCGAAAAACAAAAAAGGATTAACTGAAGAAGAAAGCATCATTGTTTCTTATAATCCGGAAATCGGCCTGTACAAGCTTTCCATCTGGCCAAATATTTCGGACAATGCTTATCTAAACATTTCCCAAACAGACGGGATAAACAGCGAGACAAAAACATATAAAATAAAACTTAGGAAAAATAGGCTGGCGGAGTATCTGCTTGTTTACTTCCCTTCTCAAACTACGGTTCCCAAACTGATCCCGCTTTAATACTTAATCGCCGGGATGAGGCCGATGTCTGGGATTGGCCAATAGCGGACAACTGCCCTGCCGATGATGGAGTTTTGCTCAATTGGTCCGAACTCACGGGAATCGGAACTGTGCGGCCGGTTATCACCCATCACAAAATACTGGCCGTCAGGCACGGTGATTTCCACCCCTTCCTGCATAAAACTGCCGGCGAAAAGCAAGGTGTTATCTTTCAGGTAATATTCATTAAGCTTTTTCCCGTTGACATAGACATAACCTGCTTCAACCTTTACCTTATCACCCGGTAATCCAATAACTCTTTTGATATAATCCACGTCCGGATTTCTTGGGGCCTTAAAAATGATAACATCGCCTCTCTTCGGTTCTACAAACCGGTAGGATATCTTGTCTGTCAGGATGTATTCGCTGTCATGGAAATTCGGCTCCATTGAGCTGCCTTTGACCTCGTGAGGCTGGACTAAAAAAAGATAGACGACCACGAAAACGGATAAAGCGACAACAATCGTCTCCAGGAAATCCATGAAGAAATTTATGATGCTTTTTCCGATGGCCACGAAAATATTATTTGATTTTGCTGGCACCTCTTCTTCTTCAGGCCGATGGCCAGAAACGACGACATTGGGTGTTTTCGATGCGATATCAGTGGCGACCGCTACTCTTATCTCCGGTTGTTTATCCATAAGGTATGAAAATTATAGAACAGTCACTATGTGTATCGCAAGATGTAACTTTGGTATAATAGGGAAAACTTAAAGCGCGCATAGCTCAGCTGGTTTACCCGAACAAATTTTATTATTAATAAAAATTTGAACGGGTGAAGAGCGTTTGGGATTTATTGGACCTGTAGCTCAGCGGTAGAGCGTTCGGTTCACATCCGAAAGGTCAGAGGTTCAACACCTCTCAGGTCCACCAAAAATCAACTCATCAGTTTCTGGTGAGTGCCTTTTATGGCCGAGGTAGTGACCTCCGGATGGCCCTTAAAAAGGATTTTTATCTGGCCAGAGACATTTGACTGGTCATATTTGACCGAAGCGTTCAATTTCGTTCCCAGTTCCTTTGCCAGATTTTCCAGCTCCACTGTCTGGAACCTTTCCGGCCCTTTTCCGCGAAACGGCATTTCTTTGTCTTCTTTGATTTTCCTAGCCAGATCTTCAGCTCTTCGAACAGATGCCCCTTCTGTCAAAATGGTCTTGTAGGCACCAATCATGAGCTTCGAATCAACTAACCCGGCAATAGCCCGCGCGTGTCCTTCGGTGATATCTTCTGAAATAAGCCCGTCTTTGATGGCGTCCGGAAGAGCCAGAAGCCGCAGCGAATTGGAAACATAAGCCGGACTTTTACCGATCCTTTTGGAAATTTCCGTCACTGTTAAAGTAAACTCCTCAAGCAGCCTTTGTAATCCCTGCGCCCGTTCAATCGGGTTAAGATCTTCCCGCTGGACATTTTCCACCAAAGCCATCTCAAGCATCCCCTGAGTACTGGTTTCTTTTACTACCACCGGTACGGTTTTGAGACCGACGATTTTGGATGCCCGCCAGCGCCGTTCCCCGGCAATAATCTGATAACCGGCAGGGGTTTTTGCCACCACCAACGGCTCTAAAATACCATGTGTTTTGATCGACTCAACCAGATCGACCAGAGATTCTGATTTAATCAGGCTCCTTACCTGCAAAGGGTTAGGTTGGAGCATGTTGATATCCAGATCAATTAATTCATGATGGGAAGAAACAGTATCCATATGAGTTTAAAAAATATTTATAAAAAATTAATTTGAGGCAGGCCTGTCTGCGCAGGCAGAATTTACTTCAATAAAAGTTTTTCCGAAACTTTCTTTAAAGCTGACGACGCCATCCCGGACGGCATAAATCGTATAATCACGCCCAATCCCAACGCCATTACCGGCATGAAATTTTGTCCCTCTCTGACGGACGATAATGTTACCGCTTATCACTTTTGATCCGCCATAAACCTTCACGCCCAGACGTTTGCCGACTGAATCGCGATTGCCTTTGGTTGTTCCTCCTGTTTTGATATGCGCCATATTATTATGAGATAAAAATTACTATAACCTTTTTTTTCACGGATGTCAAGTGAGTTTTCACGCTTTCTTTTCCTTTGTTTTTACTGGTTTATCTTCACCAACATCAATCTTCTCAATCAACACTTTTGTATAGATTGGCCGGAAACCGATAGTTCTTCGAAAATTGACTTTTGCCTTAAATTTACTGACCCTTATTTTCTCTCCTTTTTCCTCACCGATAATTTTTCCTTGGACTTTCCCTTTTTCCACCAAAGGCGTCCCCACACACGTTATCTCATCTGACCTGATCAAAAGAACTTCAGGGAATAAATATTGGCTGTCTTTCGGGGCATTTAAGCGATCGACCAAAATCTCCATCCCTTCGCTGACTTTATGTTGTTTGCCTCCCGATTTGATTATCGCGTATTTCATAGGGCCTTATTATAGTAAAAATCTCACTTTATCACAAGTAGTTCCTGATCTTTCTGCCGGGCCACCGACAAAACCAGACCGAGACCGATAAATGTGCTTATCACCGAACTGCCGCCATAGGAAAGAAGTGGCAGGGTAATGCCTGTAATGGGCAATATACCCAGATTCATGCCGATATTGATCGCCACCTGGATAAAAATCTGGGAAAAAACACCGATGCAGATCAGTTTACCAAACATATCGTCTGTCTCCATGGCGATTTTCAATATCCGAAAAAGAAGTAACAGGTAAAGAATAATTACGATAAAACCGCCGATAAAACCCAATTCTTCTCCCAAAGAGGCAAAAACGAAATCCGTATGGTATTCCGGCAGAAACAAAAGTCTGCTTTGAGTCCCTCTTCCCAAACCCAAACCCATAAGTTCACCGCTGCCGATGGTGATCATCGCCTGCAAAGCGTTGTAACCGGCTCCGGAAGGATCACTATAAGGGTTAATGAAGGAAAACAAACGCGCTTTTTGATACGGCTGCAAAAAAAACCAGGAAAAAGGCAAACTGACAATCATTAAAAATAATCCTCCCAGGATATAGGAAATTGGCAACCCGCCGGTAATGATCATGCAAATAAAAAAAGTCAGATAAACGATAAAATTTCCCAGGTCCGGCTGGAGAAAAATCAGTATTGCTATCGGCAGCAGGCAAGTGGTCAGTTTCAAAAGATTAATAAAGGAACGGGGCTGGTATTGAAAAATCATTTGGGCAAAAAAAACAATTATCAGAGGTTTGATGACCTCTGAAGGTTGGATCATTCGCCAACCGCCGACACTAATCCAGCGTGAAGCGCCCCGCACAACTGGACTAACAAGACTGATCAGGAGCAGCAGAATTGAAAAAATATAAACTAACCAGGAAAATTTAGACCAAATCCGATAATCGATAGTTGTGAAAATATAAAGAAGAAACAGACCGATCAAAAAAAAGAGCGCTTGGATCGCCAGAAGCTGGGGTGTAGTACTGACAAGAAGAAATAAGCTTATTCCGCAAAGACCGGCAATCGGAAGACTAATGAAAGGATCCGCTAAAAACCAAAAAATCATGCCTTTGATACTTGCAAAGTATCGCCTTTTGTTATCGTCCGGGCCAATGTTTCTTTTTTAATCAGGCTTTCGAATTGTTTTGGCCAGTCAGGACAGGTCACTATCACCCGGTCGGACAAACCGCAACCTGATTCTCTTCTTATCAACTGTATCTGGCGAACTAATTCCCTGGCTTTTCCTTCTTCTATCAATTCCGGCGTCAATGTCGTATCTAATTCTACCTGTAATTCTCCACTCCCTACCACCACTTCAACTTCTTTAATATTTAATTCATCTTTAATTAATTTTATTAATTCCTTTTCAGCTTTGAACTTTGAACTTTGAACTTTGATTTTCCGTAACGGTTGTCTCACTTTCATTTTGGCTTCCTTTCTTTTGGCATGCCCCAATTCGCAAACTTTTCTCACTAACTCCATCTCATCCATCAGTCCTGACCGTTGGTTACTGACTCTTGGTAACTGCTCCGGCCAATCTGACAGATGGACTGATTCTTCTCCGGTAAGATTACGGTAAATTTCTTCGGATATAAACGGTGTAAAAGGAGCCAGTAACTTTGTAAGATTAACAAGGACTTCATGAGCGGTCAGGTAAAAGGAATTTTTATCTCCCTTATCTGATACTGTCGGACCAACCCGATCTCTAGATCTTCGGATATACCAGGTAGACAAATCATTGACAAAATTTTGGATCGCTTCGGGGGCTATATTTACCTGGTAATTATCCAATGATTCTGTAACTACTTTTACCAGTTGGTCCAATTTTAATAAAATCCACTCATCCAATACGTTCTTAGAACGTGTTTGAACATTTGGAACCATCGTCATTGCGAGGCCGCAGCCGAAGCAATCCCGTGATACTACAGAAATTCCAACGGGATCGCCACGCTCGTTCCTCGCTCGCGATGACATTATTTTTGACTTTTCAAACAGGCTCTTTGTCCCTTCCCATCCATCTACATTAGCGTACGTCACGAAAAAGTTATAGATATTCCAAAGCATCAGATGGAATTTCCGCCTGACTTCATCGGCTTTTTTGTAACCGAAAAGCAGGTTGTTAGACGGATTTTGCAGGACATACATCCAACGCATTACGTCAACCCCGATTTTATCCGCTCCTTCGTTAAATTCGATGGCGTTGCCCCATGATTTATGCATCGACCGGCCGTCTTCGCCCAAAAGCGTGGCAAAACCGAGAACGGTCTTAAACGGCGGTTTATCCTCAAGCGCACTGGACATGGCGATCAGGGAATAGAACCAGTTTTTGAATTGTCCGGGGAAAGACTCGGTGATAAAATCAGCCGGAAACCACTTTTCCCATTCCTTTTTGTCGGAAAGGTAAAGAGGCATTTCTTTTCTTCCGGAAACTTCTGTTGCCTGATTATTTTCGCTGATGGTTGAATATGCCACAATCCCGGCATCCAGCCAGGGATTGCCCACGTCCGGTATCCGCTCCACGAGATTTCCGCATTGGGGACATTTGATTTTTATTTCGTCTATCTGAGGTTTATGCGGTGATTTCCCGCTTAAGCTTTCCCATCCGGCGACGGCCTTTTTTTGTAGTTCTTCGAAGGAGCCGATCACCTCAAACCGGCCGCATTTGTCACATTCCCAGATAGGAAGAGCCAGTCCCCAATAACGGTTTTTCTTGCTGATCAGCCAATCGTGCATATTTTTCAACCAGTCCAATTCTCTCTCCAGCCCGAACTCCGGTATCCACTTTATCTTCCTCGCCACTCCCATCATCCTCTCTCTTAAAGTAGATCTTTGATTTTTGATCTTTAATTTTTGATCTTGCGATGGACGTAAATCCATCGCTATGTACCACTCGTCAGCCACTTTCCAGACCAATTCGGCTTTGCAGCGCCAGCAAGCCGGATAACGGTGAGCGTATGGAAAAATCTCAAACACACAGTCGTGACTCAGACTTTCTTTTTTCTCAAGAAAGTCCAAAATAATCCTCGGATTTTTCTTGGCGTTTTTACCGGAGAATTCCCCAAGTCCGGGTAAATAATCGGCATTATCGGCAATGACGGGTATCATCGGCAGGCCAAATTTTTTGCCTAACCGGAAATCTTCCTCGCCAGCAGAGACTGCCGTGTGCACCAAACCGGTCCCCTCTGTCATGGAAATTGGCATTATCAGGTCATCTGTCGCAATAACCGTATGGAATTTATCCGGATTTTCCTTTGCCGCTGCCGAAACGCTTTCCAAATGATCAAAAGACCCGCCATATTTCAGACCTACTAATTCTTTACCTTTGACGGTCTTAACCACCTCTTTTTCTCTGTTTTTAAATACTTTATCTACAAGACTGGTCGCCAACCAATAATGATTACCTTCATTACCAGCGACCAAACTGTAATTTTGTTTACTGTCCAAAGCGATTGCGATATTGGCCGGAATTGTCCAGGGAGTGGTGGTCCAGACCAATAAAAACTCTTTTTCCCGGCCGACAACAGGGAATTTCAAAACAATTGACTCGTGGGTGACTTCTTTATAATCTTCGGTCAGCATCTCGTGCTGGGAAATGGCGGTTTCGCACCTTGGGCACCAGGGAATTGATTCGTGGCCTTTGTAAATCCAGCCGTTTTCATGGCAAACTTTCAAAAAGTGCCAGATCATGTAATTATTGTTTTCGGAAAGCGTGTAGTAAGAATTGTCCCAATCCATGAAATATGCCAGACGCTGGCTCTGCTCTGTCTGGATCTGACTGTATTTGCGGACTCTTTCCTTGCAAAGCTCGACAAACTTAGCGATGCTGGCCTTTTTGTCTCCGGGTACTAAGTTTTCAATCTCTTTTTTGCCTTTCAAGCCCAATTCTTTCTCCACTTCCACTTCCACCCAGAGTCCCTGACAGTCGAAACCGTTTTGGAAGCGCTCTTTTTCGCCTTTCTGGTTATGGTAGCGTTGGAAAAGGTCTTTGTAAGTCCTACCCCAGGCATGGTGGATACCCAGCGGGTTATTGGCGGTGATCGGCCCGTCCAGAAAAGAAAAATATTTCGGGGATTGATCGTTTTTATGGAGGTATTTTCCCACAATACCCTTTTCCTTCCAGTAAGAAAGAATTTTTTTCTCATTTTCCGGAAAATTGATTTTCGGGTCTACCGGTTTGAACATAAGGGCATTATAACAAAAAATCCTGACTCCTTGATATAATCATTATATTAATCTATAGTTAAAAAAGAATAATATGTCACTTAAAGATAAATTCTATAAAATTTACGGAAATTTACCTCTTGTTACCAGAGATGAAATTATCCTATTTATAAATGGAGAAGGAATCTCATGGAAAGTAGCTAAACTATACATTGATCAGGACACTCCTCTTGCCAAAGAAATTCTTGAAAAACTCGCGGAATTAAGAATAATATAAAATTATAGAGTATCGGAGATATTATGAATTCAGCCACAGTTCATCCCAAATTAACAGCTGAAGAAATTAAACAGTTGGTCATTGAAAGGCTAAGGCGAATTCCTGCCGGTAAAAAAGTTTCCATTGGAGCCGATGGTGATTTTACAAGTGATGAATTAATTAAATTGGTTGAAAAAAATGATAAAATCGGGGATAAAATAATCGAAATGCAGCTTGAATATCTTCGCTCTCTTAAAAATCTTCTTAATCAATAAAACAAATGTTAATTACCCGACCTAACCACGATAACACTACCAATTATCTTTACGAGTGGTCAAAATATATTCTTGATTTCGCCCATAAAGCAAAAACTCGTATGGTAGATCTTGCCGGATCAAAGGTGACTAAAAGCAATTTTACTAGCTACGTTAAGAAGCTTAAACCGGGTTTTATTATGATTAACGGTCACGGTAATAATGATTCTGTTTGCGGCCAAAAAGACGAGGTTTTAGTTAAGAAAAATGAAAATGAAGACATCCTGAAGGATATCGTCGTATATGCCCGATCCTGCAGTTCTGCATCCGGATTAGGAAAATCCTGTGCAAAAAAAGTAAATACCACTTATATCGGATACGATGCTGATTATTTTTTCATGTTTGATGAAGATAAACTGTTTCATCCGCTCAAGGATGATACGGCTAAAATGTTTCTTGAACCGTCAAACTACATTGCTATATCTCTTTTAAAAGGGTATACAGCTCAAGAAGCTGATGCGAAATCAAAGGATATGATTAAACAAAATATATTCAAGCTGTTAGCAAAGACCGAATCAAGTGAAGATCAAAGTATGCTGCCATTGATGATGTGGAATTATAACCATCAGGTTTGTCTCGGAAACGGTAATGCTAAAGTGAGATGAGGCTAAATCGGCTTTTAATTGAGGTTAAGTTTAACTCGTTTGAGTTCACTCTGGGAATCAGGAGACTAATTCATTTACTGAAAAATATTATTCCTATTTTGGTTCCGCAAAAATACCTTCATAATGCATACGCAAGTAGTGACTCTTTAAAATATTAGGGCCAAAATAAGTGGCTATCGTAACATAAAGCTCTTCTGCAATATAATTGGTATTTTTTGTAATATCGGGGAAATTATCCTGATAACTTTTTAACCAATCGACAATAGGTCTCATGGATTGGTAATTGGAAACAGACTCACTGTAAAAACTCATCAAAAAAAGAATGGCTTCATCGGTTTTCATTTGGCGATCCGTTCTTACAATACATGAATTTCCAATATCCACTTTTTTATTTTTAATTAACAGTTTCAGACAGCTATTTGGTTCTTCAAGAGAGAAATAATAAAAAGCATAATAATCGTGGGGACAGATATTGATTTTACTTTTGACGATATCTCCGCAAGTTTTCTTTTCCTGTGTTTCTGAAGGAATAACAACTTTCGGTGTTGGTTGAGGAGATGAAGTGATTTCCTTATCAATCATGGCTATTACCTGTTCGAGGTTAAGGTTCCAGTTTAATTTCGCCTCTATTTCATTACGTAGAAGCGTATTCCGCACCTCAAGGATAATTGTTGCTAATATAAATATCGCCAAGAAAGCAACAAATATTTTTGATAACTTATTCTTCATATATTTCTACCTTCTTTTAAGGAATTAGCAGCTAAAAAGAAAAGAATCGCTGAGATAAAATCTATTGGAACCCA
>JALHWS010000018.1 GCA_022866885.1 Candidatus Microgenomates bacterium
CCACAAAATCGGCCTCCCGCTGGTTTTAAACACTTCTTTTAACCTTCGCGGCGAACCGATCGTCAATACTCCCGAGGACGCCTACTCCACTTTACAAAGGTCAGGGATAGATATTTTAGTTATGGGAAATTTTGTGTGTGAAAAGAAATAAAAAGCTTGCCCTGATCCGCCAGTTGGCGGACGAAGAGTTTACCCTGAGCAGCTCGCAGTGAACTCGCTGTGAACTGTAGTCGAAGGGTGGACCCGAGGGGAATCGAACCCCTTTTTGAACTATGCCATAGTTCCGTACTACCGGTATACGACGGGCCCAAGTTTTTGTATTTTACCAAATTGGGCTGATTAGTCCAATTGGACAAATCTGCTTGCCCTGATCCGCCAGCTGGCGGACGAAGGGTGGAACGTAATAAATTGCAAGGCAATTTAAACGTTCCTACAACGTTGAAATCGCTCTGCGATTTCTTACGTTGTGGACCGTGCCAGAGTCGAACTGGCGATCTCCGCAATGCGAATGCGGCGCATTACCAACTGTGCTAACGGCCCGGGGAAATAATACAATTTTACCAAATTTGTCTAATTAGTCCAATTAGTCAAATTGGGAGGAAACGTGAATTTACTTCAGAAATGAGAGTGGATTGAGAAGAACGCCGTTTCTTCTCACTTCAAAATGCAAGTGTGTCCCTGAAGATCTTCCGGTTGAACCCATCCGGCCAATAACCTGTCCCCGACCGACTTTATCGCCTGCATTTACATTATATGAGGAAAGATGTCCGTAAAGTGTCTGGTAGCCATCGGCGTGACTGATAATGATATGACAGCCGTAACCGTAGCGGAGACAACCGGCATAAGAGACGACTCCCCCGTCACCGGCGGCAACCGGCGGAGCGGAAGAATTGGCGATATCTACCGCCATATGGTATGAAACCGGATATTGGGTAATAATCCCGTTGGTCGGCCAGATAAATTTGCCGCCAACCCCGGCGATAAACTGCGGGACCGGAGCCGGTTTGTAAACCGGTGGCGCCTGAGGCATGACTCCGTCCGGGACAAAAAGAATCTGTCCGATATTTAAGGCAAAAGTATCCAGGTCGGCAAAATCATTGCCGGGGAAATTGACGACTTTTTGCGATTCCGACTTATATTTTTTGGCTAAAGAATAAATCGTATCGCCCGGAACAACCTTATGGACTATCCCGGTGACCGGAGGTACGCGAAGAGTTTGGCCGGGAATCAGTTTTTCCGTCTTTAAGCTGTTTGCCCATTTGATGGTATCGATGGAAATGCCGAATTTATCGGCAATTGAAGCTAAAGTATCCCCACTGACAACCTCGTAATCAATAATATCAAAACGCGGCTTATCTGATACAACTGTGGTAGTATTCATATCTTCCTGTGAAAGAACCGGTACCATCTCATTGTAGTCAGCCGGATTTTCACCATCTCTTTGGACGGTCGGATAATATTCGGCAATCACCGGACCGCCTACAATTGCCCCGGCGACAATGAAAAGAAAGGAAATGTTTAAAAAATGCTTGCTATAGCGGCCTCTTTTTACCAGCAGGAGATCAACCAAAACATCTTTACCTTTTTCGAAGTGTACCGCGCCGATGATTACTCTTTTTCGGCTATAGAGAAAAAGAAAATACAGCCAGTCACCAACTTCCTTAGTGAAGTCACGAATTTTATTGATTAGCGATTCTAATTTTTCGGGATCAATCTTAAAATCAATCTTCATAATTGAATAATTGATTCATTAAATCACTGGAAAATTTGCTTATCCCTGATGCAGGCTATCAAGGAATTCTTTGTTACTGCGGGTTTTGAGAAGACGCTCGATAATGGTAGATGTTCTTTCCTGTCCTTCACCCAGAAGGGATAACATGTGTCTCATGGTAACGATTCTCTTTAAATTTGCGGGAGTCAATAACAATTCTTCATGACGGGTACCGGATTTATCCACGTCAATGGCCGGAAAAATCCGTTGTTCCTGAAGTGACCGGGACAGATGAAGTTCCATATTACCGGTTCCTTTAAATTCCTCATAGATAAGATCATCCATCCGCGACCCGGTCTCCACCAAAGTCGTCCCTAAAATCGTCAGACTGCCGCCTTGTTCACATTTCCGGGCGGCTCCCAAAAACCGTTTAGCCGGATATAAAGCAGCCGGGTCAAAACCGCCGGAAAGCGTCCGGCCTGATGGGTTAACGCATAGATTATATGCCCGGGCAAGCCGGGTAATCGAGTCAAGCAGAATCACCACATCTGCCCCCAGCTCCGTCATCCGCTTGGCCCGATCAAGCGCTACCTCTGCCACTCGGGTCTGGGCTTCAGGCGCTTCATCGAAATTGCTGGCAACCACTTCCCCTTTGACGGAATGACTTATATCCGTCACCTCTTCCGGCCGTTCACCGATAAGAACCGCCATCAGGTGGACTTTGGGATAATTTTCTGAAATCCCATGAGCAATTTCTTTAAGGATCGTTGTCTTTCCCGCTTTTGGCGGCGAAACGATTAATCCCCGCTGGCCGAAACCGATCGGGGCTAAAAGATCAATCATTCTGGTAGAAATCGGGATTTTGCCTGTTTCCATCTTCACCTGTTCCTTCGGATAAATCGGTGTCAAATCCTCAAAATGCGGCCTTTTTACTGAATTGTCGGCCGACATAGCATTGACCTTTTCCACTTTCAAAAGTCCAAGATACCGTTCATTTTCCTTTGGAAGCCTGGCCTGGCCTTCGACCTTATCACCGTCCCGCAGTTGGAATTTGCGGATTTGTGATTGGGAAATGTAGATATCCCCTTCTCCAGGCACAAACTTTGGCCGTAAAAAACCATGCCCTTCCGGCATGATATCCAAAATACCGGAAACCGTCTTTACCACGGTAGGCACAGCATTGTAACGGTCATACCCGCCGTTGGCCGGCAGGTTATTGTTTACGGGAGTAATAACCGCTGTATTATTTACCGTTGCCGGCGGTGGTGAGGAAACCAAACCAGGCACAAATGGTGCCGGCGCGGAAGGTGCCGTTGTAACGGTAGGAACAACAGGAGCGAAAGAAACCGTCGGCTTCACCTGTTCCTTGACAGGTATCTGCGGAAGGCCGATTAAATCATCTATGCTTAAGGGCTTTTCGACTGAAATTTTTGCTTTTACAGGCATAATTTTCTCATTGAATTACCATTCGTGGGAAATATTCATGTAAAGAAACATCAATGAGGAACAACTTATTTACTATCTTGTATTTAACCAAATTTTTTTCCTTTTGTCAATGGTAAAAATATTGCCCTTCGAAAAGGCGGCCAAAACGGGATTTTTCCCCGAAGTTTTAATGGGAGGGTGGATCCTGACCCCACGGGGTCAGGGATACCTTAACCCTTTCACCCCCGAATAAATCGGGAGATTACCCACTTCGAAAGGTTGTAGAGGAAAAATAACTCCCGTTTAGCCTCTCCAAGCCGAAGGGCAAATCCAGTGTGACAAAAATACATCCCTCTGTCAAGTCTTGTCCTTGTTGACAAGAACGGAGACTAATGGCAAAATCAGAAACAGGAGGAAGCACGCGTGAAAGACAAAACTTTTGTCACTTTAGCAGTACTCTTTTTTCTTCTCTTTTTAACCGGCATCGCCGCTCTTACTCTTAATACTCCGCTTTCAGGAATACTCCGGGCCAGAAATGTCACTCCCTCACCGCTTAAATCATTCGGAGTGGTTTTTCCGCAAGTCGGTAATGCCGGAATTGAAAATAGCCCAAAGAAACCAACCAGCATCAGGGTTTCTGTTTATATCCGTGATGTAAATGGCTCGGTCATCCCCGGAAGAGTGGTAAAACTGGCCGCTTCTTCTTCCGATGTCACGATCAAACCTTCAGACACTCAAACGACGGATAAAATCGGCCAAGCACAATTCACCGTCACTTCACCGGTTAAAGGTATTGTAAAATTCACTGCCACCGATACGGAAAGCAATACTGTAATCTCCAATATCCCGACTGCCCAAATCATAGAATGACGAGTCCCTTGAAAATTGCCATTATTGGTGCCGGCTTTACCGGACTTACCGCGGCTTTACGACTGTCAAAACATCACCAAGTCACCGTTTTTGAAAAAGAAAAATTCAGCGGCGGCCTTTCGGCTACCTTTAAACTTCCCTCGTGGACCTGGCCGGTTGAACAGCATTACCATCACTGGTTTACCAACGATATTTCATTAAACAGATTACTAAAAGAACTGCAACTGTCTGATCTTATCATCCATTCCAAAACACAAACGGCAATTTACTATCACGGCCGCATCTATCCTTTCAATACACCGGCGCAAGTACTCTTCTTTTCCCCAATCGGCTTTCCCTCGCGCCTTCGGATCGGCCTTGCTTCTCTATTCCTCAAATTACTCCCGAAAGATATCGGCATATCTTTGGAAAAAGAAACAGCATATCAATCTGTCGAAAAATATTTCGGCGGAGAGGCTTTCCGGGTCATCTGGCAGCCGCTTCTTGACGGTAAATTCGGCCGTTTCGGGAAACTGGTAAACATGGCCTGGTTTTGGGCAAGAATTAAAAAAAGGACTATGAAGTTGGTATATATGTCAGGCGGATATCAAACTCTTCTTGACGGCCTGGTGAAAAATATTTCCAATAATGGCGCCCATGTCTTATTTAATACTTCTTTTAATCCGGCAAAGACAGCAGAGTTTGATAAAATTATTTTCACTGCCCCATCCGGCGAATTTATAAGACTTTATCCCCGGCTCCCCAAAAGCTATAAGAAACAACTAAGCTCTATCCCCCATCTTACGGCTCTCACTCTGCTGCTTATCGTAGCAGAAAAAATCCTGCCTGAAACTTACTGGCTGAATATCAACGACCGGAAGTTTCCTTTTATTTCCGTTATCCAGCAAACCAATATGATCGACAAAAAATATTACGGCAATAAGCATTTGACTTATGTCGGCAACTATTTACCTGACGGCCACCCGTATCTCAAAATGTCCAAAGAGCAACTTTTCAAGCTCTATCTCCCCTATTTACAAAAAATCAATCCTAATTTACCCGCCGAAGCTTTAGCGAAGGCGAACTTACAGCTTTTTTCTTCCCCCTTCGCCCAACCGGTCTTCTTCGTCAATTATTCAAAAATCAAACCTGATTTCGCAACCCCTATCCCCAACGTTTATCTTGCCAATATGGATATGGTTTATCCCTGGGACAGGGGGACGAATTATGCGATAGAATTAGGTGAACAAGTAGCAAATCTTGTTCAGTAGTGATTGATATTAAAAGGACCGTCACTTAAAATAAGAACTAATATGAATTCTCTCAACTGGCGGATTTTATTCAAAGCTTTGCGGCCAAACCAGTGGATCAAAAACCTTATCCTCTTCGCGGCTATAATCTTCAATGGCAAAATTTTTGACGGCCCTTATCTTCTGCATACCTTATCAGGATTTTTTATCTTTTGCGCCCTTTCTTCATCCTCGTATCTTTTCAACGATATCATCGACTTAAAATACGACCGGCTTCACCCCCTCAAGAAAAAAAGACCGCTGGCCTCAGGCGACTTGCCTTTGAATACGGCTGTTGAAATTGCCTTCCTTTTAGCCCTTTTTGCCCTGCTTTCGGCAATCCTTATTTCGACCGGCTTTTTCCTGATTTCTTTTTCCTTTATTCTTCTCCATATTCTTTATTCGCTGGTTTTCAAAAAATACGCCATTTTGGATATTCTGAGCATCGCTTTCTCTTTCACGCTTAGAGCTTTTGCCGGCGAAATCCTGACCGGCTTTCACCTCCCCTTCTGGCTGTCTTTGACAATAATTTTTATCGCCATCTTTATCGCCGCCACCAAAAGGCATGCCGAGCTGCTGCGGGAAGGCTCAAAAACCAGACCGGCTCTTTTCCAGTATCAGGAAAGGCTCTTGGATTTTTACACCTCGATGTTCGGCTCGGCTTCTATCATCGCCTATTCCCTTTTTACTTTTCTGGAAGAACCACCGCAATTTAATACTCCCGTCAAAGATTTTCTGATAACCGTCATGCCTCAAGCAGTGGATCGCAAATGGATGATCGTTACTATTCCTTTTATTATCTACATCCTCATGCGCTACGCCCAACTGGCATACAGTGGAGCCGATGCGGAACAGCCGGAAAAAATCGTAACAACTGATATTCCCTTAATTGTTTCCATGTTTATCTGGGGAGTAATAATCATTACCATCCTATATGTCCTCTGAAATTGGTTATTTGTCATCGCGAGCGATCCGCCAGCTGGCGGAGAGCGTGGCGATCCCGTAGGATACCAGTTTGCCCAACGGGATTGCTTCGGCTCTTAGCCTCGCAATGACATAAAATTACGTAAGTCATGTTTTAATTTTCCATGAAAATTTCAAAAAAACAATTATATTTAATAATTATTATCACTATCGCCTGTTTCCTCCGTTTCTTCAACCTGATGCGCGATTATCCGTATTTTTTTGACCCCGATGAACGGAACATGGCCGGTGCAATCATGCAGTTTCGTCTCCCCAAAAAGGTCACGGAAATTCCCAATTGCCTCATTTCCGAATTTTCTTCTCGCAGCTCGCCGGTCACCGGTGACAACCAACAATCAGAGACCTGTCATCTCAATCCTCATTTTTTTGCCTATGGTCAATTCCCTCTCTACCTGGCCTATTTTTCTAACCAGGTCACGAAACCTATTTCCAACATTTACTCGTCTCAAATCATCAGTGACAGCGAAGCTTTTGCCACCAATTTCCCGGCGGCGATCTTTTGGCTGCGTTTCTGGTCTGCGGCCGCTTCCGTGGCAAGTGTCTATCTCGTTTATCTGATTACCAGGAAGTTGACGGGTGTCAAGTTCGGCCTATTGGCTGCTTTTGCCAGCTCTTTCTCCCCCGGAAACATCCAAGCCGCCCATTTCGGTACTACCGAATCTTTCCTCTCTTTCTTCTTCCTCTCTTCTGTCTATTTCTCTATTAAACTTTTCGAAAATCCTTTCAAAAGATCTTTACGAAAATACCTGATACTTAATACTAAATACTTAATACTCTTATCTCTTGCCATAGGCCTTGCCTTCGGCTCCAAATTTACCGGTTTATTCTTTCTTGTCCCTCCTGGTTTGGCAATTATGATGCAATTATTTATATTATTAAAGAAAAAGAGGAAGAATTGGTTAATTGGATTATTGGGTTGTTGGATTATTGGATTATTATTGCTTGCCGGCTCCATCCTTTTCGCTGCTGTCTCCTCTCCGTATAACCTGGTGGAACCAGAAAGCTTCAAAAGTGCAGTCTTCGGCTATGAAAACGACGTGGCCACCGGCCGGTACGAGGCTTTTTACACCAGGCAGTTTGTCAACACCGTCCCAATTGCTTTTCAGGCACAAAAGATATTTCCATATACGCTTGGATGGCCGGTATTTATTTTAGGTAGTATAGGCATACTGTTATCTTCTTTGAAATTACTCATAAACTTCATACTTTCCATTCTCCAAAAATTCAAAGTTCCCGCTTCGACCGCGAAGCGAGGCGAGCAAAACTCAAATATCAAATCAAGCTCAAAACTCAAAATTTTGTTATTTGGATTTTGGATTTATTTTATACCGAACGCTTTTCTCTTCGCCAAATGGACCAGATTTATGACACCGATTTTTGCCTTTTTCTACATTTTTACAGGATATTTCCTGTATAGAGCCTATCAATTACGTTCCAATGTTGGAAGATTTTTTAATCCGCCAGCCGGCGGATTGATTTTTGCATTTTGCTTTTTGAGCTTTTTACCCGGTGTCGCTTTCATGTCCATCTACGCAAGCGAAGACAGCCGTCTGACTGCTTCCAGATGGATATACGCAAATATTCCCAGTAATTCCTATGTTCTTTCTGAAACCGCCAATGTCGTTGACATCCCTCTTGGTCTTCGGAATGATGATCCGGACCGTCCACTTTCGGATAAATGGAACAATGTTCCAGTAATCTCTTTCGATTTCTATCATATGGATGAAAATCCGGCTATCTTCGACCAGCTTTTCACCCATCTTGAGAAAGCTGGTTACATCTTCATCCCCTCCCGTAGACTTTTTGCCAACCACCCGAAGATTCCGGCCAAATATCCCCGCCTGGCCAAATATTACCAACTCCTTTTCTCCGGTAGATTGGGTTTTGAAAAAGTTTCCGAATTTAGTTCTTTCCCGTCACTTGGTCCTTACCGGTTTAATGACGAAGGAGCGGAAGAAACCTTTACCGTCTTTGACCATCCGGTGATTAGGATTTATAAAAAAACAAATCCATTCACAATAGAACAATATAAAATGCTATTTGAAACTGGTAAACTATGATTATTAAATTCAAATGTCAAAATTCAAATGACAAATCAAATTCAAATGAAAAATAAATTACTTATAGCAATATTCGCTCTTGGAATATTATTTTTAGCCTCGTTCTTCCGCCTCTACGGTGTCAACTGGGACCAAAATCAGCATCTTCATCCAGACGAACGGTTCCTGACAATGGTAGCCAATGGTATCAGCTGGCCAAAAAATCTGACGGAATATCTGGATACCGATACTTCACCATTGAATCCTCATAACCGCGGCTATGGTTTCTTCGTCTACGGCACCTTTCCGATCTTTTTCACCAAATGGGTGGCTGAAGGTTTGGGCAAAGGAGATTATACCAACCTGACTCTTGTCGGCAGACAGCTATCGGCTTTGTTTGATCTGGGAACGGTAATTCTCGTGTTTCTGATAGCAAAACAGATAATTACAGGTAGTAATGGCGTTAAATTTAAATATTTTCCCCTTTTTTCCATGTTCTTCTACGCTGCCTCGGTCCTTCCTATCCAACTCTCCCACTTCTTCGCAGTCGAGACATATTTGACTTTCTTTATAACTCTATCGTTTTATTTATTAATTAAAATTATTAATGTCAATAAAATTCATAATTCCTGCCTGTCTACCTGTGCAGACAGGCGCAGGCAGGCTAAATTCATAATTCTTAATTCTTTACTAGGAGTCTCCTTCGGCCTGGCCATCGCCTCCAAAATCACCGCCGTATTATTCTTGCCAATAATTGGTTTAGGACTCTTATTTTTATTAATTAAATCAAAAAAATTGTCCTTAGCTCTTACTTCTTTCTTTTTAATTCTTGTTTCTTCCTATTTCATCGTCCGTCTCGCTCAACCATACCTGTTTGACGAGCCTGACCTTGTCACTTTTTCTCTAAACCCAAAGGTTTTAAATAACTGGAAGGAACTGAAATCATTTGATGATAGAGATACCTGGTTTCCTCCCGGAGTCCAATGGATTCCTACCAAAGCTTATCTTTTCCCTTTTAAGAATCTGATTTTGTGGGGCTTGGGAATACCGTTGGGGGCGCTATCAGTATCAGGTATTATGTATCAGGTATTAGGTATCATTCATTCTTCATTTCAGAAAAGAAAAACATACTTACTACTTACTACTTACTACTTTATACTCGCTTTATCGACTCTTTGGATCCTTCTATTATTTTTCTTTCAGGGCGGGCAATTTAGCAAAAACATGCGTTATTTTATCCCTACCTACCCTTTCCTTGCCCTTCTTTCCGCCTGGTTCTTTGCTAAAAGTATTTATTGGATAAAAAACAGACTAAATCTGCGGATATCTTTGTTATTTGTTTTTTGTTTTTTGTTATTTGTATTAATATACCCCCTCTCCTTCATGTCCATTTATTCCCATCCGAATTCCCGTGTCGCCGCTTCGCAGTGGTTATTCCAAAACATCCCCACCGGGGCAAACCTTTCAACCGAACATTGGGATGATAGCCTGCCAATGAGCCTTGGCGAGCAAATCCGCGAAAGATACAAATATATCGAACTGCCACTTTATAATCCTGATGAAGAAAAAAAATGGCTGGAGATGGACCAGAAACTTAAACAGATTGATTATATCGTTATCTCCAGCAACAGGCTCTATGGTTCTATCATGGGCGTCCCGAAACGTTATCCGATTTCCTTCCGCTACTATGAAATGATTTTTGACGGTTCTTTGGGCTTTGAGAAAGTGGCCGAATTCACTTCCCGGCCGAATCTGCCTTTACCTTTTATCAGGTATTGCCTGACTTTCCCTTACTCCAATTACGGTTTCGTCGCCCAAAAATCATCCGAATGTCCGCTCCCGGGCATCAGTTTCGTCGATGATTATGCCGATGAGTCATTTACCGTCTACGACCATCCGAAAGTAGTGATTTTCAAGAAAGTGAAGCCTGTTGATTATTTTAGGGTTTTATATATAGAAAACAGCAGTAAGTAATAACAATTGCAAGCAATTTATTAGCATGAAACTCTCAATCATTATTCCCGTTTACAATGAAGAGAAAACCGTCTCCACTGTTTTGGAAAAGGTTTTCCGGGTCAAACTCCCCTGCCGGAAAGAGAT
This sequence comes from Candidatus Microgenomates bacterium, assembly GCA_022866885.1. Classification (GTDB taxonomy): domain Bacteria; phylum Patescibacteriota; class Microgenomatia; order 2-02-FULL-39-11; family 2-02-FULL-39-11; genus JALHWS01. The sequence goes on from JALHWS010000018.1 coordinate 10,398, forward strand.
TATCGTTGTTGATGACGGATCAATAGACGGAACGGGAAATAGAATTAAGAATTATGCCTGCCCGCCATCAGCTATTGCTGAAGGCAATTGCAGGCGGGAATTAAGAATTAAGAATTTAAAGATCATTACTCATAAGAAAAATCAGGGAAAGGGGGCAGCGGTGCGAACCGGAATAAAAGCAGCCACCGGCGACTATATCCTCATCCAGGACGCTGATCTGGAATACAACCCTGACGAAATCCCCAAGCTACTTTCTCCTGTCATCAATCAGGTTTCAGGGATCAGGGAACAGGGATCAGTTGGTACTGCCGTCTACGGCTCACGCTTTCAAAGCAACTCTGCTGTCATTCCCCGACTTTACCTTTGGGGCAATAAACTTCTGACTTTTCTGACAAACCTGCTTTATGGAACTAAACTCACCGATATGGAAACCGGCTATAAACTATTACCTTCGTCTTTTTTGAAAAAAGTTCACCTCGTGGGAAACCGGTTTGAAATCGAGCCGGAAATCACTATCAAACTGATAAAGGCAAAAATCCCTATCGTGGAAGTACCCATCTCATACCGTAGCCGTTCCCATCTGTCCGGCAAAAAACTAACCGTCCGGGATGCATGGGGAGCGGTCAAAACACTGTTATTTAATAAATTTAACTGATTCCATGCAAATAATTTTTTTTATCATCTCCATCCTCATCAGTATTTATATCAACCTGATGGTTTTTCAGGATAAATATTCTCCTGTTCTTATCTATTGGTGGCTGTTATCAATAATATTTATGATTTTCTTTTCCGTCTTTGGGAAACGAATCAAGATTAATTTCCTTAACAGGAAATTTTCAAAAAAATATTTATTTCTATTTTTGATTATTCTTCTGCCTGCAATTATAAGAATAATGAATTATATTCCAAACAGATTCCATGGTGATGACCTTATGACTGCTTATTTCTCTGCTACGCATGATTTTACCAAAATCAATTTTTTCTCCGGCATACCCCAAGATAAGGTGCAATGGGTCTCCCAGTTCCCGACGATGTTTTTTGCCCTGCAGAGAATATTCTTTATATTTTTCGGGGAAACACTGCTGTCGGTAAAATTATCGGTCATCCCTTATGTCATCGTCATTTCTCTCATGCTTTTTCTCATCGTCAGGGCAATCTTAAATATAAAAACCGCCGTCATCGCTGTCGTTTTATATGCCTTTTTGGCTGTCAGCTTATATCACGAAACCACCGGCCTCCATTTTATCAGCAGCACGGCCGTCTTCACGGTTTTTTTCTACTTTGCCCTACTTCAGTGGAAAAATAATAATTCATTTTACTCTGTCATAACCGGCCTGCTCTGCGGATTTTGCTACCTATTTTATAACTCCTCTTTTATTGCTCTTCCTTTCATGGTTATCTTTTATTTTCTTCAACTGATCAGGCTTAAGGAATTGGCAGTATTTCGGAATTTCGTCCTGGCCTTAATCGCTTTTCTCATCGTTCTATCCCCGTATCTCACTTACGCTTTTAAATACAATAATTACTTCGTTTCCCGCACCAGTCAAGTCTCTCTGCTATCCGGTTCATGGTCCGGCGTAAAAGATAAAATTGCTCGCGGTGAAAGCAGTACTCTCAATGAAATAAAGGATAGTCTGATTATTTCGCTCAAATCATTTTATTATGATGATGTTGGCGGTCACGGCGGCTACGATTTCGGTCATCTAGCTTTTTTTGAAAAATATTCTTTGTATCTGTTTATCCTTGGTTTTGTAACGGGAATACTGCTGATATTTTGCCGGTTTGAGCTTATTTTTATCTTTCTGACAACCCTTTTTTGTTTTGGCGCGATGGTCTTTTCCACTCCTCCACCGGCCTACCACCGGTTTTCCCTGTCTTTCCCTTTCTTATCTATAATCCTTTCGATTCCTTTCTATATTTTGCTATCACTCAATACAACAAACAGGCTGATAAGATACACTGTTTGTGTGATTTTTGTATTTACTTATATGTATTTTAATCAGCAATATTTTTTAAAGTCTATTAAAGGTGAAGACTACCATGAAAGCATCATTATCTCCGACTATATAAATAACAATTTGCCAGGCAGAAATATCTATGTGGCTGCATATCCGGGATTTGGCTTTGATAAAGTCTATTATTTCTCACAGGGAAAAAATGCCAAATCCATTACCACCGGTTATCATGATGGATTTTTAAAAAATTTCAATCCTAATGAAAAATATGTCTATGCAATCATCTTTCCTGAAGCTTTTAATGAGAAATTTCAACAGCTGGATCCGAATGGCAAAATAATCAATATCTCAAAAGGTTATAGCCTATTTGCCAATTAATTGCATCTCATAAATGAAAATAATAATCTATCTGTTATCAATTATTATTACTCTTTGCCTAAGTTTTGCTGTCAATACAGGCAAATATTCTCCTGTTTTAATATACTGGTGGATTCTCTCCATTATTATTTTACCGCTGGGTGCTCTAACCGGTAAGAAAAATAAGTTAAAGCTGCCATCCTGGTCTGTTAATAAAAAATATTTGCTTATTTTCCTGATTATTCTCCTGCCGTCTATTGTCCGTATTACCAATTTCAATCTGAACCGGATCCATGGCGATGATATGCTTACCGCTTATTTTTCCGCTACTGAAAATTTCTCAAAAATAAACTTTTTCTCCGGGATTCCCAGTGATAAGACTCAATGGCAATCCCAATTCCCGGCTCCATTTTTTTTCTTACAAAAATTCTTTTTTCTAATTTTTGGAGAAAATCTATTTACGGTTAAAATGTCGGTTATACCTTATATATTGATTGTATCCGCTGCCCTTTTTTATATTGCCGGCAAAACTGTTTCGAAGAAAATAGCTTCAATCTCGGTTATCCTTTACGGGTTTTTGGCCATTAGTTTGTATTACGACACTTTAGGGTTGATTTTTATCAGCGGAACCGCGATTTATTGTCTCTTCCTTGCCGCTTTGATTTACGGACTAGACAAAAGAAACGATTTCTCCTCAATTCTGACCGGAATTTCCTGCGGATTTTGTTACTTATTTTATATGACGTCATTTATCGCATTACCGGTAATGGTTATTATCTATTTTTTCCAACTTTTGAAATATAAGAAATTGACTGTTATAAAAAATTTTGCTTTGGCCTTAATTGGTTTTTTGGTGGTTTTGGGTCCGTTTTTAACTTACGCATTCCGCTTCGATAATTATTTCACTTCCCGTACCAACCAAGTTTCTCTCCTGACCGGATCCTGGTCGGGAGCCAAAGAAAGAATCGAGAAAGGCGAAAGTCCACTTACACCTCTTTCCGAAAACGCTCTGGATACCTTAAAGTCCTTTTACCAAAACGATATCGGAGGCGCAGGCGGATTTGACTTTGCCCATCAGGCAGTTTTTGATAAATTTACGCTTATTCTCTTTATATTGGGTTTACTTATTGGTTCAATCATGCTTTTCAACAATCTTATTATTTTTATCCTGTTTTTGACAATTTTTCTCTCACTTGCGACAGTAATCTTAGCCGTTCCGCCTCCAGGCTATCACCGGCTAACCCTGGCTTTTCCTTTTATATCTATTATCTGTGCTCTACCGTTTGTGATAATTCTTAAACTGACTAACAAATTTAAAATTTTAGGATTTAGCTTAATCATCATTTTTCTATTAATTTATTGTTATAACAATGAAAAGTATTATGCTAAATCGGTGGAAAAAGAAAGCTATAATGAAAGCATCATTATCTCCGACTATATAAATAACAATTTGCCAGGCAG
>JALHWS010000182.1 GCA_022866885.1 Candidatus Microgenomates bacterium
AGTTGAGCCAAGTTCATCACTTTTGCGCTTCTATGTATGTCAGCGGCTATTTTAGGTATTTGCAAATTGGCTTTTTCGACAACTTCCGGAGTGGCTCTTCCAATACCAGCCAGAATGGCTATTTCCTGTTCATGCATTTTCGCATACCGATCGCCTAATCTTTTTTTTATTTCTTTTAATATTATTTTAGATGGTTTTGGAATATCTTTTTCCGGATGTTCGGGAAAAATACAATATGGAGATTCATCTCTAAAACTTATCGTTACCGGAAAGCCAAATTCATCAATAATGGATCCTAACCTATTTTTTGAATGATCAACACCAACTCCAAGTAGTGTTCTGGTACAGATGGCTGGAAAGTATTTCCCCCCATCTTTTGTAGGTATTAATCTAAGTAAATGATGGGGGATGGTGGTTACCATATTTGATTCCAAAGAGAGGGAAAGTAAAGCGACAGTCTCGGCTACGTCAATAGGATGGGTCGGGACAGAAATACCTGCTTCATTTAGATGGAAACCTGCCGCTTGAAGTCTATTAAACGTTTCAGTTGCTTCCCGATAACAGTCAGGGACAAATAATAAAGTACTTCTATCATAATCTCCCGGTGGAGCATAGGGAGGCAAAACAGCAAATGGTATTAAAGAATGTGGAATATGCGTAGGTCGATCTAGCTCTAGCAACATATAAATACATTTTATACAGCTTATATAGCTAGACTTCAATCACCACCGATAAAATCAGTGGTCTGCGGTGGGTTTCGCGGTAAAGGAATTCTTCCAGATTGCCTTCGATTTGCTTTCTGACGAATTGCCAGTCGATAATCCGGCCCTTTTTCAAACGCAATGAGTTGGTGACTACTTTTTTGGCTTCATCAATCAGTTTGCCTGATCCTTTCATATAGACAAAACCGCGGGAGATGATGTCCGGTTCGGCGGTGATTTGGCCGGTAGTTTGCTCAATCGGGACAACGACAATGACGATACCTTCGCTAGCCATTGTCTGCCGGTCGCGAAGGACGACATTGCCGATATCACCCACCCCCAGTCCGTCAACCATAATGTTTTTCAGTTCTATCCGGCCGACGATTTTTTTATTGCCAAAACCGTCAAACTGGATAATCTCGCCGTCTTTAGGCATAATGAGCTGGTTTTCCTTGTAGCCCATTTTCTGGGCCAGTTCGGTGTAGTGTTTCATTTGGCGGAAAGTGCCGCCGATAGGCAAAATATATTTCGGTTGAGTCAGACCGATCATGAGCGCCAGATCATTGGCCGCGCCGTGGCCGGAGACATGGAGCTCGTCCATGATTTCCGAGTAAGCCACCCGGGCTCCCTGGACCGTCAAGATATCGATGAGATTATGGACGGCATTCTCATAGCCGGGGATCGGGTCGGCCGAAAAAATTACCGAATCACCCGGAGCAATCGAGACGAACTTATGGATGCCTTCGGCAATCCGGGACAGTGCGGACAGCGGTTGAGCTTGGCTGCCGGTGACGATAAGAGCCAAGTCTTTGCTGGGATGGCGTTTAATGTCTCTTTCATTGACGACGAAAATATCGGGAAACTCAAGATAATGGAGTTTTTTGCAGACCTCGACATTTTCTACAATCGACCGACCCAAAAAGACAATTTTGCGGTTATTGCGGATCGCCACATTGATGGCCTGCTGGATGCGGGAGATATTGGACGACTGGGTGGTAAAAATAAATTTACCGGGGCAGTTTCTGATTTCTTTTTCTAAAGTATCTTCAATTACTTCTTCTGAGAGAGTGTAGCCGGGCGACTCGACCCGGACACAGTCGGACAAAAGACACAAGATGCCTTCCTTGGCTGTTCTGGCAATTTTACCCACTTCCGTTTGCTGTTTATCAATCGGGGTCCAGTCGAATTTGAAATCGCTGCCGTGATAGAAAATACCCACCGGCGTCCTGATAATTAAATTAGTCGCGTCGGGAATTGAGTGAGTGACATGAACCATTTCCACGGTAAAAGGACCGACTCTCAAAATATCGTCATTTTTTAAAGTATTGACGTGATTATTTAAGCCGAAATCTTTCAGTTTCACTTCCGCCAACGCGGCAGTCAGCCGGCTGCCGTAGACCGGCACTTTCAGTTCAGGCAAAATATAAGGCAGAGCGGCGATATGGTCTTCATGTCCGTGAGTAAGGACAATCGAGCGGATTTTGTCTTTCTTGTCACGAAGGTATGAAATGTCCGGAATCACCAAATCAACTCCGAACATCGCTTCGTCTGGAAAACCGATACCGCAGTCAACAATCAGGATATCAGATATCTGGTCAG
>JALHWS010000183.1 GCA_022866885.1 Candidatus Microgenomates bacterium
TATCCAAATACTGGTTGTATGGCCGAAAAGATGCAGCGATCTATACAGAAAGCGTAAAAGAGAATTATGATAAAGTGCTGGTGAGCTTAAAAGTGGATATGCCCTATATATTCTGGTTGTTTTACACGAAGTATCCGCCCAAAAAAAATCTTTCTGAAGGCGGTATTGTCTCCGGCGGTTTTGCCGATGAACGGAATCATTTTGACAAGTATGAATTCCGTAACTTTGATTATAAGAGTCTGACGGAGTCACCTCAAAAACTTCTGCTGGTCGGTACTCCTAAAGATTTTCCGCCGGATGCCAGGATTTTAAAAACAATCTATTATCTTGACGGCAGTGTCGCTTTGATAATCGCTGAAAATAGATGAGTTATGCACAGTATTGCTCTGTTATTGGTTATGGTTTATGCTTCGGTAAGCAGACTGTGGTTCTTAAATCAAATCCCGCCTCTTCTTGATACAGCTTCATATTACCCCCGATTGGTGTCAGCAATTTTTGGTATTGCAACGGTTGCGGTAATCTATTTTCTCTCGAAATTGATCTATAAAAATAAACGTTTGGCTCTTTTGACTGCCTGGGTTTTTGCCGTTTCGCCCTGGTCAGTCGAACAGGGGAGAGTTATCTCCCAGCCGACTGTCGCTTTATTTTGTTTACTTCTGATTTCGTTTCTGTTCCTGACTGTTAAAAATAAAATTATCAGTAGGGGATTATTGATAATCACGCCGCTCGTGTTGTATCTGACCTACCCGCAGTTTTGGCTATTCCGTTTCACCCAACCATTGCCAAAAATAGCCGATTTTCTTAATAATTTGTTTTATTTGATATCGCCTGAATTTCTCTTTTTCAAAAATACCACTTTTTGGTGGGGCGGGGTCCGGGAGTCAGGGATTTTCTATCTTTTTTTCTTGCCGTTTTTGCTTCTTGGAATATATAAATTTTATAAAGTTACCGCCTTGGGCCCTGCTATATATTTTCTAATAATTTTACTTCTTTCTGCCGCCAGTCCTTATTTTCCGGAAAGCAGGGAATTTTATTTGGCCTATCCTCTTCTTTGTCTGATCGTGGCCATTGGGATTAATTACTGGTGGTCGGTAAAATCCAAAATAAGCAGGTTAATCTTCGTATTTTTATTTTTGTTCATCATTTATGACATCGCTAGTTTTTTCCATTATTACACCGTCCATTATCCGCAGCAGATTCAAATAAGCCGCGGGCAAATCAATGAAAAATTCTAACAAAATCTTATTTTGGCTGGTTATTCTTCTGGCTTTGATTACAAGAATCGTCTTTCTGGACAGAATTCCGTCATCTTTATATACGGATGAAATAGATCAGGGGTACAACGCTTATTCGATCATGAAAACCGGCCGGGATGAGCATGGTGTCTTTTGGCCGGTTTCTTTCCGTTCTTTCGGTGACTGGAAACCGCCTTTACAAACTTACCTCATGATGCCTTTTATTTATCTCTTTGGTTTAAATGAGACGTCCGTCAGGCTACCTTCGGTTCTTCTGGGATTGGGTACGATCGTCCTAACCTATTATTTGGTTTGCGAATTATTCCGTGGTTTTGGAAAGGCCGAAAAGCTTGCCCTTCTGGCCTCATTTTTTCTGGCTATTTCACCCTGGCATATCCTTCAAAGCCGTAGTGCAATGCTGGTTATCATTTCTTTATTTTTTCTTGAGGGAGGGGTACTGTTTTTTGTCAAAGGCACCAATAACTCAAAATATTACCTTTTATCAGCCGGCTTTTTTGCTCTATCGGTTTATGCTTATTACGGACTTCGGGTGGTGGCACCGCTACTTCTCCTGGTTTTAGTGATTATTTACCGGAAAAGGATAAAGTTCGCGCATATAGAGATAATTTTAGGTATTGCGGTCGGTTTACTGATGATGCTACCGCTCCTTTTATAGTTTAGAAATAATCCGGATGTCGTTTTCGGGAGGGCCAGGACGGTTAGCGTCTTTTATGACCAGGGGACGAAACTTCGGCAATGGGAATTAATTTCCCAGGATGGCGTTGGAGCAAGTACCCTAGTTTCCAGGCTTTTCCATAACAACGTAGTGATGTTCGGCCGAAATATAATCCAACGCTTTTTAGTTCATCTGGACGGACGGTATCTGTTGCTAAATGGGGATCATGCGCCGCCTTTTCAGATACCGAACATGGGAATAATTTATCCGTTTGATTTCTTTCTTATTATTATCGGAATAATCGTTGCCTATAAAAGAAAGTTTTCCTCCCGAAATTTATTGATTTGGTGGTTGGTTATTTCCATCATTCCGGCGGCTTTTACTTACATGACTCCGGCGGCCAACCGGACGTTTAATGCGGTAATTCCTTTCATTATTTTTCCGGCTATCGGACTGTTACAATTATTCAAAAAAGGACAGATTCTTCGTCCTTTGATATTTTCCGTGATCTTTTCCATCAGTTTTGCTTATTTTCTCCGGCAATATTTTCTGGTACTGCCTGTTGATTATGCCGACTGGTGGAATTGGGGGATGAAAGAAACGGCAGGGTATGTTCAGTCGGTTGAAAAGGAGTATGATAATATCGTTTTTTTGGATAAAGACGGCATGCCGTATATTTACTTGCTTTTTTACGGTAAAATTGATCCGAACCTGTATCAGACGACGGCTCTTCGTAATTACCATGCCGATGAGTTCGGTTTTGAACGGGTTGAGGAATTCGGCAAATATCTTTTTCCGGATAACCGGAAATGGCAGGATGAGAAAAACAATCTACAACCGAAAACTTTATATGTCATTCCGGCAAAAGATACGGATGACCGCATGGAATATCTTCATGAGATCAGATATCCCAACGGCCAGTTAAAATATATATTTACGGAGCCAAATAAATGAAAATAAAAATATTGTTATTCCTAATCATTCTTTTGGCCTTTTTCCTGCGTGGTTACCAGGTGGGTAAATTTCCCCCGACTTTATACGGCGACGAACAGGCTTTTGCCTGGAATGCTTATAACATCCTCAAAACCGGTCAGGATGAATACGGCAACCCATTTCCTCTACAGTTTCGGTCATTTGATGATTATAAGGCGCCTGTACCGGTGTACTTACTGGTACCCTTTATTGCCGTTTTGGACTTAACCCCTTTGGCAATCCGCTTGCCGATCGTCATCGCCTCGGTTTTAACCGTTATCGCGACCTACTTTTTGGCCCGGTCATTTTTGAACAAAAAGACTTCAATGATCGTGGCCTTTCTCCTGGCGATTTCTCCATGGCACGTCCATCTGTCGAGAGGGTATTTTGAAGCCACTTTAGCCCTTCTTTTCTTTGTTTTAGGGGTTCTCTTTTTTATCCGCAGTAATTTAAAGATAAAGTACCTTATTTTAAGTATGTTTTTTTTCGCCCTGACTCTTTACAGTTATTTTACGCCAAGGATATTACTTCCCCTTTTTATTCCGTTTCTGTTTTGGTACGGATATTATCTGAATAAAAAAAGTATTAACACTTTATCTCTATTAAAAAAATATTTTATCAGTCTGGTCATTCTTTTTTTGCTTTGTTTGCCGCTACTTAAATTAACCTTTTTCGATAAAGGATTTTCCAGATTTGAGAAGCTATACACGAGCAGAAACAGCGTCATTATTGAAACGGTCAACCGGGAAAGATACGGCTCGGGTTTGCCGGAAAATTGGAAAAAATCCTTCCATAATAAACCGCTTCTTTGGATACGGGAGATAAAAAATAATTATCTGGAACACCTTTCTTCCAGCTTCTGGTATATATATGGCGACAGTTCTTTAAGGTACTTTACCGGAAACATGGGCATGTTTTATCTGATGGAATTGCCTTTTTTGGTTATCGGTTTGTATACCTTATGGAAAGAAAAAAGAAAAATTGCCGTTTTCTTTTTGGGTTGGATATTTTTGGCGGCAATTCCGGCCAGTTTAGTCGGTCGGCCGTTTGCAGTGAGAAGTTTGGCGATATTACCGGCGCCGTTTATTTTTGTCGGATACGGCATAAACAAGTTATATACATCTCTTCGAAATAGTTGGTTAAGCAAGATAGTATCAATCTTAATTTCTGTTTTAGTTATTGTTTCAATGGGGTCACTTTTAATCCGGTATTACTTTGAATATCCTCTTTATGCGGCGACCTGGTGGGGTTGGGAAAACAAAGCCGCCATTAATTATGCCAAAGAAAGAGAAAACCAGGTTGATAAAATATTTATTTCAGATTTTTATACCGGTTCTGTGCTCGCTTTTGCCGTTTACAACAAAATTGACCCCTTTGTATACCGTGAAGCGCTTTCTCATCCGGTAACCATGGCAGATGGAAGAACATTGATAAAATTGGGTAAATATTATTTCGGCTCTCTGGATATTGATAACAACCGTTTATCAGCCGGAATAATTCCTCCAAAAAGTTTATATTTTGCCCGTCCGGAAGAAGCTGATTCCGGTCAGGTAATTAAGGCGCCTGATGACGGCAGAATTATTTTTAAGATCTATCAAACGGAATAGTTTATTAATTGCGATCATAATCGTGGGCGTCTTTTGCCAGTCGCTGGTACTTTTTCGCGGTGGTTGGCAGGTGAAAGACGGTCTGGTTTTCCCTTCAGTTCATGACAGTTTATGGAATATTGCCGTTGTCAATAGCATAACCCGCGCAGTTCCTCCGGAAAATCCGGCGATGGTCGGAGTGACTTTGAAAAACCATCATTACTTTTTTCACCTCATTTTAGCTGTCATTAACAAATTAACCGGAATATCCGTTTCCGATTTATATTTTCGGATCGGACCAATGTTGGTTTCCCTGTCCTACGGTTTGGGATTATACGCGGTAAGCACTATTTTCATGAAGGAACAGAAATACAGGATTTTGGCCGTATTTCTGGGCTATTTTGCCGGAAATTTTGCATATTTTCTGCCGTTATTTTTAGGAAATAGTTTTGACTGGAAAGGCAGCAGCTTTTTTGCCGACCAGCCATTTGACCAGATTTTCAATCCTTATTCCGTAGCCGGTTTCTCCGTTTTTTTATACGGAACATATTCGCTGTGGCGGTTCCTTCGGGAGCGAAAATGGACATGGGGCATAGCGTCAGTTTTATCTTTCGGTCTCCTTTATGGCTTCAAGTCCTTCGGTGGGATTATTGCGGAAGGTGCGATTTGGATGTCGGCGGTATTTTTTATTTTTAAAAGCAGAGACTTTCGGATACTGGTGATTGCTTTTGCTTCAACCGCAGTATTTTTGCCCGTATTTTTTTTGATTACCGAAACCGGCAGCGCA
>JALHWS010000184.1 GCA_022866885.1 Candidatus Microgenomates bacterium
AACATCCAAAGTGGTAAATTTGCCGCCAATACAAAGTCAGAAAGTTTCTTCAGAAAAACCGTCAGCGGCAGTTATCAGGCTGATAAAAAGCTTGCCAGCAGCGAAACTAAGTATAAGAGTAAAACTGACGCTGGGGTATTTATGCTTAACAAACCTTATGAGACATGGAGCAATAATTCCGACAATACCGCTGATACCGCTAAATATAAGTGGCAAAAGATATATTATGACGGTTTATCCAATGGAGTGCTTGGTACGGGTAAAAATCTGCTGACCAAAACGGAAACCTGCCTTTATGACAACAATGTCGCTGATAAATGTAAAGTCGCCGGCAAATCGGAAGTGGTCGCTTATGATGCATGGGGCAATGTCACTCAAACCAGAGACGGCAACGGCAAAGCTTTAGCAACTGTGGTTTTTGACAATATCTTCCATGCGCTCCCCGTAACTTCCGCTGTCAGTTCCACGGACAACAGTGTCCCGGCACAATCAACCAGCACGACTTATGACTATAAACTGCAAGTGCCTTTAACTGTCACTGATATAAACGGCATGGTGACTAAAAGCGAATATGATTCTCTGGGCAGGTTAATTAAGGTTTATAAGAATGCAGCAAAATGATATGAAATTTAGAAAAATAAATATTACTTGTATTATTTTATCCATACTTTTCCTGTTTTTAGCGAAAATTTCTTTTCAGGCGGATATTACTTGGGCGGCTTCGTCAACTATTGGCGGATATGTTAAAAATTGCAGTACTGGAGCTGGAATCTCTGGCGTAACAATGTCAGTGTATGATGATGCCAAAAAACAAACTGTCTATCCAGTAACTGATGCATCTGGTCATTTCACAATATCAGGATGGGCCTCTTCCGGGGACTGGTATGCTGTACGAGGTCCAGCAAGTCCTCCAAACGGTTTTCAGACTCCCATTAAAACACAGCAATTTGGCTGGACGCAGAATTATTGTTCCTCAACGGATACTCCCTTAAATTCAACATCTTATGAATGTCAAGTTGCAGGTCTAAATGACTGTGCGGGTAATTGTTCGGGTACTTGTGGAACAGAAAGATGTAATTTTTGCTATAGTCCTATTCCGATCCCTCCCACCTGCTCCGGCGGATATCCGCAAGCACCCACAACCACACAGACAACAGGAACTTTTTATGTCTACGCTCAAGGAGTCGCCAATGCTAACAGTGTTGCTTTTGCAGTTTGGTCTGCCGCAGTCGGTGGAAATCCGCCCATAGCGCAAGATGATATTATTTGGTATACGGGTGTGAGTCAAGGAGGAGGCACTTGGAGGGCAGCGATTGATCTGTCTAAACATCCGGGAATGGGAACAATTTATTCAGATATCTGGATGAGTAATGCTTCATATGCAAATACCTGGTGCAGTACTGATGCTCGTTTTACACGAGTGGCGGTTCAACCTTCGTCTACGCCTACGGTGAGCGTACCAACACCGACATCAGCCCCTACACAAACAGGTGTTCCCTCGGTAGAGTTTCAGTATCATTTCAATGAAAATGCTACTTACGGAGTACCGATCGCCGTCAAGGCAATCATCCACACCCAACCAAACAGCTCAACCGACAAAACGATGGAAACCTATGACCTCTATGACGGTCTGGGCAATAAAATCCAGTCGCAGTCTAATATAAACGGCCAGGTAATCACCACATACGGTGATCAGGATGACTGGAGCAAAACCAATCCCGGCCTGAAAACTTATACGGCTGAAAATTTTGTGGCGCCGACTTTTGGACAGTTTACTAAAACTATTCCGGCCGGCACCAAAATAGCCTATTCTTTCGCCAACCTCTCCGGCCAGAACTGGAAAAGCATCGATATGAACGGCAATGTCAGTTATTCATACAGCAATCCGGAGGATTTCACTGCCAAAACCGTCTCTCCCAACGGCCTGATCACTTATGCCGCTACTGATCCGATTGCCCGAACGCAAACCGGTTCAGTCTGTAAAGACACCCAAACTGTTACTTCAGACACGGCCAACTCAGATAATGATTTTCTCAATAATAAATACCAAAGAAGCTGTCCGGGATCAGGTGCTAAAATTAGTTCAAAAACCGTTTCCGATTTTATGGGAAACACCACCCAGGTGTTTGACAATCTAGGCATCACCAACGGAAAGGCTTTAACTTCTAACTTCTATGATTCGCTCGGCCGGCTTCGGACCAATGACTACTCTTCCGAGGATCTCGATCTCGGTAAATCGTATGTACTTGAGTATGATCTGAACGGCAATATCTTGAGAACTAAAAACGCGGCCGAAACCGAATATAAAACTATATATGACGCTCTGAACCGGCCTTCAGAAAAATGGGCCGGTGGAATACTTCGGAACCATTATTATTATGATCAGAATTTCGGCGGTAAAGATTGCGGCACCACACCAAAAGGTAAGTTATGCGGTAAGGAAGAATGGGATAATTTCGGCAATAAGATTTTGACCTATTACCGTTATGATGAATTAGGCCGGGTATTGGATGAAAGAGTCAATTATGCAGGGACACCGGGAAGCATCCTTGATCAAAAATTCGGCAACGCTGATTTTGTCACCTCTTATACTTATGACAATATCGACCGGGTTTTGACGGTAAAATACCCGGAATTTACCGGTTCGGGGATCCCCGCGGAAACTGTCACTAATACTTATACGGGGCCTTATCTTTCGACGGTCAAA
>JALHWS010000185.1 GCA_022866885.1 Candidatus Microgenomates bacterium
AAAACCTTCTTTAATCTGTTTGAACATGAAAACCATAAAAAGAAAAACCGGCAGACCCATCATCAGGCCGAAACCGACCGGCGTGCGCATAAGAGCGGCCGTCTGGCCGATGTAGGGAACGGTGAAAATCATCCGGCCTTTGACGGACGAAGGATAGATCGTCCAACTGTCGGCAGTATTGTTGTTATCCCCTTTGGTCCTGATGGCGCCATCAGCCAGCTGGCTAATTCTATGAAGAATGGTTTGATTGGCATCCTGCGGAGAAGTGAAAGCGATGACATCTCCTATTTTCAGGTCTTTCCCTTCTGCCGGTCTGACCAGAGCCACCGAACCTGCCAAAACCTTCGGCTCCATGGAGCCGGAAGTGACGATATAGGTAGAGATAAAATTTTTCGTCGGCAAGATGGGCGAGGCAACCACAAAAAAGGCGGTAATAATAACCGCAAAAATCCCCCACTCGAATATCTTTCCGGCGAGGGATAAAACTTTATTCCCTTTGTCCTTTTTCGGTCTAACGTCTATATGGTGAAACATACTTTATAAATCCAAAATTCCTGCCTTGCCGGCAGGCAGGCAAAACTTAAACATCAAATCAAGCTCAAAACTCAAAATTCAAAACATCTTTTTATCATTTAATCATTTGAATTTGATTTGTCATTTGGACTTTGTCATTTGGATTTTCTTGTTTAAGTCCTTATCTGGCGGCACGAAGCTCGAGCACTCTATGCCGTCAGTAAAGACTTAAATTAATTAGACTGTGTACCGGTCAAAGTAAATTCAATACTTTGCAGATATTTTCCGGCAATCTCATTACCAACTTCTTTTCCACCGTAATAACCGAATCCATAACTACGGGGAACTCTCATGTAGACGATATAATGAGCATGATTACCTTGTGCAATTGTGCCAGGTAAGCTAATCGCTCCCGCATTCCACTGTAAAAGGGATTGATAACCGGTCGCACCACCATTTCCATTAACTGCTACTTCAACTGCGTATTTCAAATCATTTGCCCAATCAGTTGAATTTACATTTGTTAACTGAGCTTTAATGGACATTGGAACAGAATTTCCGGTGTTTTTGACAACGATATTAGTGTGTTTATTGTCTGTCTCACCCCATCCCGGATAAAAGCCATCAACTGCCCAACCGCTACTTACACTCCATGAGGTTGAAGTACTACTATCGTTTGGACCAACTTCCAATCCTGCTGTTCCTGCTTTTATGTGAATACTATTAACGGTTGCTGTGGCTGTGAACAAAGCTCTGGCGGTGGCGAAAGTGACTGATCCGGCCACCATAACTCCCAGAACTCCTAAAAGAATTTTTTTCATTAAGTATCACCGCCTATCTTGTTTGGGTCAGGAAATTTTGGGGCAGAAGGTTTGGGGCAAGCAAATTCCATTTTTACCACTAATCTTTACTATATGCAAGAGGCAACTTATAGATTATAAGGATTCTTTATATATCAATAGATATGGTAATAAACGTTAATCCTATTTTTCTGTATTATTGACTGCACCCTTTTCGGACTTGACAATGGTTCCCTAAAAAGTGATATCATAAATTTATGAAACTTCTGGCTGAGTGGATTTTGCGGGCTTTTATCCTGATGGCGACCACTTATTTCGTCCCG
>JALHWS010000186.1 GCA_022866885.1 Candidatus Microgenomates bacterium
CCTTAACCACCTTCATGCGTCTACTACAAAGTAAACATGCTAAAATAGAGCCATGTTAGTCGATAATATCAAGCTAATCATCGTGGCCGGCAAAGGCGGAGATGGATCCCCGCACTTGCGGCGTGACGGTCAGACGGCTAAAGGTGGGCCGGATGGTGGCAATGGTGGCAATGGGGGCAGTATCTACTTTCAAGGCTCTCATAATATCACGGATCTTCGTGAATTCCGCTACAAGAAAAAAATCGTTGCGGAAAGCGGCACCAGCGGTGCACGGCAAAAAATGTATGGAAAAAACGCCTCTCACATCACAACTTTTATACCGGTCGGAACACGAATTACCGATCAAACAAACGGTAAAATTATAGAAATCACTGATTCCGAAACTCCTATACTTATGGCTCAGGGAGGAAAAGGCGGACGTGGAAATGTCGAATTTAAATCGGCTACCAACCAAACCCCGACCAATTTTGAAAAAGGCACACCCGGTGAAGAAAAAGAATTATTTTTGGAACTGAGACTCATTGCTCAAATCGGACTCATCGGACTTCCCAATGCCGGGAAAAGCAGTCTACTTGCCACCCTGACTCACGCAACTCCCAAAATCGCCCCGTACCCATTTACCACACTGGAGCCAAACATTGGGATGCTCGACTCATACGCGATTGCTGATATTCCAGGGCTTATCGAAGGCGCTTCCAAAGGAAAAGGACTTGGTGTGGATTTCCTCCGTCACATAGAAAAAACAAAAATTCTCTTGCACTTAATAGACCTTACGGGCAGTACCCCAAAAAAAACATATGATATTGTACGGGAAGAGTTCCGAAAATTTAATCCGCGGCTTCTCGATAAACCAGAATATATACTTCTTACAAAAACCGATCTCGTTGATGAAAAAGTTATAAAGCGCGTAACGAAACTTTTTACAAAACTTGGTAAACAAGTACTCACCTGTTCCATATATGATCCAAATAGTATAGACATACTTAAACCAACGCTTGTGGATCTTCTGAAAAACACTCAGACTAAATTCTAAAACACCCTTTTGTATATTGTACCATTTGTTCCATTTAGCCTTGATTAGGTACACTACTATAAACGAAGTTTGCACGCTATGCTTATAAGAATAAGAAGATCCTAGACCGACCTGCTCAGCTCAAATTGGAAAGACGGCAGATGTTATCTTTCTTGTAAAAACCAAACGGAAAATGATTTTGAAGTTTAATATCAGTAACATAATTATCATTGTAAAAAACACTTGATTTGTAATTGCCCCTAAAGATAGAATTAAAAGCCTCGTATCCCGTCTTACATTTAATATAGGCCATCTTATTTTTTTTCTCGTTACCACTTTTATCTCTCTAGATGTAAAGATATCCATTATAAGAGAACTGACAACAAAGAATCCCATAATCCAAATAGTTTCGTTGTGGGTAGTTAACCAGTAACCATATATCATTCCAAAAATTATTATTATATCTACATATCTATCAATAACAGTATCGAAAAAAACTCCCCATTTACTTTTTAAAAACTTAAGTCTGGCAATTTCTCCATCGCAACCATCAAGAATAGAAAGAAATTGGATTAATAGGCCGCCAAATAAAACCCATGGATATCTTCCCTTTGTTAAAAGAAAAAAAGTAGGAATTGCTAAAATTAAAGTAGAAAGTGTTATTATATTAGGAGTGATTGGTGTTTTAATTAGAAATAATTTCGTAATTAGGCCAGAAACTTTTCTGTTAAAATTTTTAGATACAATACCATCTTGTGGCTTAGTAAGACTTTTAATAAGTTTTTTTTCGGCAAATTTGAGATCGCTATAAGTATCACAATCTGCCCAAAAATTCCCCCGAATGTTAAAAGCTCTAAGCTTTCTTTCTCTAACAAGGACTCTCATTCCGTCACTGAGTGAGTTTTTGTTTTGTTTGATAGACTTCTTAAGAGCTTTGAAAATAGACGGTGAACAAACAAACATACCGGTATCGAAGCCGTTATAGTCAGAAAGATTTTTATTGAGGGAGACGACGCGGCTACCTCTTACAACTACTTTTGTAGTATCGCTAATATCATTAAGCGAGCTTAGATTTTTATCAACCGCTAGGACAGACTCATCGGCTTTAAGATGCAGGCGTTGAATACGCCGAAGGGTGTCTGAAGCAAAAATATGATCAGCCATCAAGAGTACGAAATGTTGGCTGAAAAACTGTCTGGCTTTAAAAACAGAGATTCCGTTGGCTTTTTCCCAGTCTTTATTTTCAACATAGGAAATGGAAACACCGTATTTTTCTCCATCCCCGAGTAGGACTCTAATACTCTTACCTTCGAATCCTGTCACAATAACAAATTCGCTGATCCCTGTTTCTTTGGCAGTTAAAATGATGCGCTCAATTATTTTTAGTCCTAAAAGCGGCAACAGGGATTTGTGTCTACCTTTTGCATACGGTTGTAATCTGGTGCCATTTCCGGCAGCGATAATCAGTGCTTTCATAGTTAGTCCTTTCTATTATTTTTTCTTTGGGTGTCAACCCGCATTCACGACTATGTGTGATAGATAACTCTAGTTATTTATTGGGAGGCAATTCGCGGACTACTAACAGAGAAATTTACCCATTCCTCAGATGATTTTTCTTCCTGAAATCGAAAAGCGACACACTTAATAGATAGCTAATAAACTTTGGTTGTAGCTGATGATATTATATCATGATTTCTCTCAGATTTCTATTTATCGTCGATAGAACTATAAGACATTATTTGTACATAAGGCTTTACGCTGGAGTGTTTATGGGATAAGAAGGTCCTAGACCGGCCTGCTCAGCCAGTTTTTCTCAAAAATGGCCTTTCAAATGATATACTTAGGCCATGATAAGTTTGAGCCTTTCAATTCTAAAAGAAACCTTTGCCATTTGCAGGTTTTCACCAGCAGAAAAAATTCCAG
>JALHWS010000007.1 GCA_022866885.1 Candidatus Microgenomates bacterium
CAGTTACCGAAAAATACCATTTCTCCTCACTTTTATCCCAAAGCCGGCGGATTTTCTTACCTTCGAAAACTGCCATTTTGGTTTCAGCGCGTTTCATATGATATTGATATTTTATCACGAAAGAACTTTTGAGACTTAAAAGAGGAGATTTTGGGAATGATTTAATGTAAAAACTTTTTCCGCAGGAAATAGAGGATCAGTAAGGCCGGGATCCAGACGATAGAGAATACACCAATCCAGATGGCCGCTGAGGCTAGGCTTCTTCCCAAACCAACCAAGGAACGGACGGCAGTTTTGAAGATGACAGCCGGCCGCCAAGCTTCACTTGGCGCGTAAGGCAGGGCCAGTTCGTCGGTTGAAAGATAAACGGTGATTTTGGCCATCTGGCTGCTTTTGGCAAGATATTGCTGTTGGCCTTTGAGAGAGTCTATCTGGCTTTGGATGTTGATGATTTCCCGCTGGACATTGAGAATGTCTTCTACTTTAACCGCCTTATCCATTATTTCTTCAAATTTAAGCTTGGTTTTATTGAGCGTTACCAATCTGGCTTCGATATCCACATACTGGTCAGTGACATCCTCGCCGCTTAAATTTTCAGAAACTACTCGTACGGAAAGGGTGGCTAAAAAGTCGAGCGCTTTGCGGATATTTTTAGCTGGGATACGGATGGTGATGTTGCCGGTGGGCGCTTCTTCTTTATTATAGACATTGCTGGTGACCATGTAGCCGCCCTCATTTTTGGCATAGTCGGAGATTTTGTCAGTGGTTTCCGGGACGTTTTTGACCAAAAGAGAAACTTGTGACTGCTGAATGACCATCCGGTCAGCCACTTCGGGAGCAGGCGCTACCTCCGTTGCGCCGCCGATTCCCGGCGCGAGATATTGTTTTGCGGAAAGACCGCTATTATAAGAGTCGCTTATCGCCATCGAAGCGGATTCCCGGTTAGTAGATAGCGGTTGAACTTTACGGAGATTACCCAAGAGTGATTTGCCGATAATAATCGCCAGAATAAGAAGCAGTAAAGCCGCCAGTTTATTTTTTCTTATCCAGCCTAAGATATCCATATTTTTATACTAAGCGAAGCCGGTTTCTTTGTCAACTTGTTTACACTTGCATTTATTTTCACTATATTGTATACTTTCACTGTTAAGTGAAACAATACATTATAATGAAAAACATACAATTTTCCACTCAATTGGTCAGCCGGCTTTCAAACAAATTACCGGAAGGGATTACGCTTAAGCAGGTTAATCTTGAACCGGCTGGAACCCCCAGTCCGGATGTTGAAGCTAAACTTGTAGTAAAAGGAAAAGAATTTCCTGTCGTGATTGAAGTGCAAAATACCGGTGGGACGGCTACGCTTCGCGAGGCAGCCCGCCAGGCAAAAGAGTATGGATCACAAAGCGGTGCGATTCCATTTGTGGCAGGAACATTCTTCGGTGAAAGTGCCCGTCAGGTTGTAAAAGAGGAAGGGGTGGGACTTATTGATCTTGCGGGTAACTTTTATCTAA
>JALHWS010000187.1 GCA_022866885.1 Candidatus Microgenomates bacterium
GATTTCCTCATCGGCGTCGACGATCAGGATCCAACCATTTTTGGCTTTGCCGATACCGAAATTGCGTGCCGGCTCGACAAATCCGGTATAAGGATGAGTATAAATTTTAGCTTTATATGAAGCGGCTATCTGGCAGGTTTTGTCTGTCGAGCCCATGTCGATAACGACTATCTCATCGGCTAAAGAAAGTGAAGACAGGCACCGCTGGATATTCTTTTCCTCATTATAAGTATGAACGACGGCGGAAATCATAAGGTTACCTCCAATTGTAACAAAATCTTACTTTATCTGCAGGAATTTGGGGAGATAGGGCCTGATTTCCTGACCCATCCAAAACCGGACGATTAATCCGTAAATCAAAAGGCTGGATAAGACGGAAATGATTATCATCGGCAGTTCCTGACTGATTGGTAAAAGAATTATTAAAGGCACAATCATGCAAACTGTCGCCACCGCCGGCTTAATAATCGAGGCAAAGACCGGGAAACTGACGTATCTTTTCATCATCATAATCGGAATAATGCCGGTAAAAGAAATAATAAAAGCAGCTACGCTGACGCCGGTAAACCCCATTAAAAAGCTTAAAGTTGGTGTCAAAATCCAAGTAAGGACCGTCCACATGACCATCAGGACCAAGGTTTTTTTTATCTTCCCCACGGCATTCAGGGCATTTACCAGGGGACTCGAAAAAGCGGCAAAGACGGAAGAGAAGGCAAAAAGATAGAAAGGCACCAAAGCCGGTTCCCATTTCCCGTATCTGGGGATTAGATGAACCATCGGATTGATACAGGCAATCAAAAGAACCGTCACCGGGAAGACAAAAAGGGCCAGAAAGAAAAAGGATTTCCTGATCGCCTTGCCAAATATTTCCTTATTGCCCTGAAGCCGGGCGTAGGCCGGGAAAGTCACCCGGACGACTGAATCCATAATCAGACGAAGCGGAGCTTCAGCCCATTTTTTCGCCCAACCCAGATACCCGACTTGCGAAAAAGGCAGAATTTTCCCCAAAAAGATCGTCATTAGGTCATCTTTCACTAAAGCCAGCATGGAATTTACCTGGAAAGGGATACCGAAGGAAATCAGTTTTTTAATCGGCTTGAGGGAGATCTTTATCCTTATCTTCCAGGGTGAAATTACGTAAATGGCAATCAAGCCGACCAGACCGCGCGTAAGGGCCGCCCAGGCAAAACTGCGGATACCGACTCCCGCCACCGCCAAAACGATCGCCACCAGATAAAAAGAGGCAGTCTCCAAAATCTGCGGCAGGACTAACCGGGAAAATTCCAGTTTCCGTTCAAGGAGAATTGAGGGAATAGTTTTCAATGATGACAGAAAGAAAGAAAGCAGGAGGAGTTGCAGCAAAAAAACTCCGTCGCTGTCCAAACGATAAAACCTGCCAAAGGCGGGCGAAAGCAATAAGGCAATAACCACGATCGTCCCGACTAACAACTGTTGAAGCGTAAAAACGCAGGCCAACTCATCCTGGGACGGTTCTTCTTTCTGCTGGATGAGAGCCGCCGCCAGCCCGATGTCTGAGACATAGGACAAAAAGGAAATCACCGCCGAAACGACGAAAAAAACGCCAAATACTGCCGGAGAGAGTAAAATCGTCAATATGAAAGTAGCGGTAAAGGAAATAATCTGGAGGACGAATGTCCGTGTCGTCAGGGCAAAAACGCCGCC
>JALHWS010000188.1 GCA_022866885.1 Candidatus Microgenomates bacterium
CAATTTGGCCAGCCTCGTTATGATGTACCGACAGATGTAACCAGGGCTATTCTGAGAACTGTTCTCGCAGAAGGCGCATCCGTGCTGAATCATTTTCTATTTGTCGGAGGAACCACATTCCCGTACTGGAATTGTAGGGGTGATCGCGGAATAGGTTCCTGCACAACTTACGACTTCGGTGTTTCACCTGTCCGCGAATGGGGTGATATTTGCGACAAATTCCATCTGGCAAGAAATACTTCTCAGTTCATAAATTCTTTCAAAGACGTTTTGTTTGATTCCGACAAAAAAGAGGGAGCGGCAAAGATAGTTAAAGGCGGAGAAGGGATTTCTCTGGTTGAATCAAAATCGGCAAATCTCAAACCCGGATTTGAAGGCACTTTTGAAAATGTAAAGGTTCTGCAAAAGTCAGGCCGGAAGGGCGGATTTGTGATGATCAGGAATCTCAGCGACTCAAATTACTCAATGAACATTGAATACACATCTCCACTGGATAATAAGGTTCGCACAATTCCGGCTAAAGGGACCCTCAATATGGTTCCATACTCTTCCTATCTTTTCCCGGTTGATATTTCCCTGGACGGCGGCAAAATGATAGTGAAGCAGTCAACTTCCGAAGTTCTTTTAAAGAAGAATATAGGCGGTTCGGAATTTGTATTTTTCAATAGTCCGGACACATTAAAAGGCGAAACTATTCTTAAATGTGATAAGGATTTGGTTTGCGATCTTCTGGAAGGCAAACTGCAGGTTGAAAAGACTTCCGATGGTCTTATTCTTGAATACAACGGCAGCGGTGTCCGGATTGCTAGATTGGGCAATCTTTATCTGGTGTTCCTTGATAATGCAGCGGCAAAAAGATTATGGGATAAAGAAGATAATGTTATAATCGCCGATTATCATTTCATTAGAGACATTAAAATTGCCGGTAATTCCATCAAAATCAAAGCCGATCTGGCTGAAGGAAAGAACCAGAAAATGCGTATCTTTAGCGCGCTGAAACTTTCTG
This sequence comes from Candidatus Microgenomates bacterium, assembly GCA_022866885.1. Taxonomy (GTDB): domain Bacteria; phylum Patescibacteriota; class Microgenomatia; order 2-02-FULL-39-11; family 2-02-FULL-39-11; genus JALHWS01. The sequence goes on from JALHWS010000188.1 coordinate 1,007, forward strand.
AGATGAAAGTGAACGGGAAAAAGACAGCTGTTCGGAAAGACGAAAAGACAAAATCATACTTCGTAAGCATTGATAATGAAATAGAAGATAATGTAACTGTCAACTGGAGTTCCGATCCGAAATTTAAAGCAGACAGTGAAGAGATCAGGAAGAGTTTTGACGATAAAAACTGGAGCAGCATTTCTCTGCCCGCTTCTTTAGAGGAAGCCGGTTTCCTCAAGCATGGGTATACCTGGTACCGCCAATCTTTTAAAATTGAGGGAAAACCCGAAGACTGTTCGATTAAAATAGAGACTAACAATATAGACCGCTTCTATGTTTATATAAATGAAAAGTTTGCGTGGCGCGGAATCGGTAGTCCCGACAGGAATATAACTTCTCTTGTCCAATCGGGGGACAATACGCTGGCTATTCGTTATGAAAATGCGTATCATACCAAAGCTCATCCGGCCGAAGGTCCAATTCAGAAATTCTCCGGTGTGATGAAGCCTGTAGAAATCAAAGGCAAAGCGGACGGTAATGAGTTTTTAGTGAAATTGGATAATTTGAAGCTGAGACAGGAAGCCGGCGGGCTGCATAAAGGTTATGAGAAACCGGATTTCGATGATAAAGACTGGACTACTTCAAAGGCTGCGGATAAATACGTACTGGCGGAAGAGTTGGGAGATTTTGTCTGGTATAGAAGAAAGTTCAAGTTTGCAAAGAAAGAAGGCATTAGTTACGCTTTGAAAGTACGGATCAATCACGTTACCGAACGCTGCATCATGTATCTCAACGGTAAACCTCTTGGCAAATATGAGTCCGTAGGGCCTCAAAACGATTTTTATGTGCCGGAAACTTTCCTGGAGGAAGAAAACCTTCTTTCAATTATAATCGAAAGCCCCGGTGTGCATCCGGTAAAAGGTTTTGGCTTTGTGCCCGGCATTCTGGAAGACCCGGTACTGGGCTTCTACTATACCACAAAAGAAGTCGATTTAGAGCTGACCTAAATAAAATAAACAAAACGCCTCTCAAGATGAGGGGCGTTTTTTTATAAAAAAGGATAGTGAAATTATTCAAAACCACAGAGGGTATGTCAAAAGAAAAATACACATGACTATAGTAATATCAACACGATACCTGTGGATAACATAACCCGTTATTCAGAAAAATATTCAAATGTCAAAGAGCAAATTAAAAAAACAAAGACAACTTTTCCAACACGCTCAGGTTGAGCGTCTCTACTA
>JALHWS010000189.1 GCA_022866885.1 Candidatus Microgenomates bacterium
ATCCAGCGCATTGGCTCCCCCAAAGCCTGGTAAAGAATGGCCGCCCCGATTTTCTCATCGGCATCGGATAGCGTTTCTTCAAATTTTAGAAGCGCTTTCCTGGCCCGGACCAAAGCCACTCCGCCGCCCGTAACAATCCCCTCTTCAAGGGCCGCTTTTGTGGCGGCGACCGCATCGTTGACGCGCTCTTTCTTGTCCTTAAGCTCTACTTCCGTAGCGGCGCCGACATTGATGACAGCAACTCCGCCGGCAAGTTTAGCCAGTCTTTCCTGCAGTTTTTCCTTGTCGAAGTCGCTTGTCGTTTCCTCGATGGCTCTTTTTACCTGAGCGATTCTGGCTTTCAAAGCTGACGGATTGCCTTTGCCGCCGATTATCCGGCAGTTTTCCTTATCCGCCCAGACTTTGTCCGCCCGGCCGCAGTCTTCCACTTTGACGTTCTCAAACTTCCGGCCGGTATCTTCAGAGATGACGGTGCCACCGGTCAAAATGGCGATATCCTCAAGCATCTCTTTTCTCCTGTCACCAAATCCAGGTGCTTTGATCGCCAGGATATTGAAGGTTCCACGCAGTTTGTTGACTACTAGTGTCGCCAGTGCTTCTCCATCAATATCATCGGCAACAATCACCAGGTCTTTGGAAACTTTCACAAAACTTTCCAAAAAAGGCAAAAGATCCTGGATGGAAGAGATTTTTTTATCGGTAATTAAAAGATAGGGATTTTCGATCTCCGCTTCCATTTTATCCGCATTGGTCACCAGATAGGCGGAGACATAACCTTTATCAAATTCCATCCCCTCTTTGTATTCGATTTCCATAGCCAAACCTTTGCCTTCCTCAACCGTAACGACACCGTCTTTGCCGACTTTTCTTAAAGCCTCGGCAATCAACTGCCCGATTTTCTCATCCTGGGCGGAAATAGTGGCCACTTTGGCCACATCGCTGTCTTTGACGGTTTTGGCCATTTTCTTAATTTCGGCAACGACCACTTCCACCGCTTTTTCCATCCCGCTTTTGACGATCATCGGGTTGGCTCCGGCAGTCACATTTTTGAAACCGCTGTTGATAATCGATTGGGCCAAAAGAGTGGCGGTGGTTGTCCCATCTCCGGCCACATCATTGGTTTTGGAAGCCGCTTCTTTGAGAAGCTGCGCGCCCATATTTTCAAAAGGATCAGCCAGGTCGATTTCTTTGGCTACAGTCACGCCGTCATGGACGACGTTCGGCGCGCCCCATTTCCGGTCAAGGGCGACGTTTCTGCCTTTGGGACCCAAAGTAGTGACGACTGTTTTTGCTAATATGTTGACGCCGGCCACTAATTTTTGTCTGGCGTCTTCGGCGAATTTAATTTGTTTTGCCATATTTTTTATTCCTCCTTTAAAAATTTATTCAATAACAGCTAAGATATCTTTTTGTTCAACCAATAACCATTCTTTGCCTTCGACTTTGATTTCGTTGCCGCCCCATTTTTTGTACATCACTTTTTGGCCGGTTTTGACTAAAACTTTTACCGGATGGCCTTTATCATCATTTGTTCCCGGACCGACCGCCATTACCTGACCCATCTGGGGTTTTTCTTTGACTGTATCGGGAAGCAAGATTCCGCCTGGAGTTTTGGTTTCCTCTTCGAGAGGTTTGATGAGGACATAATCAAAAAGCGGTTTGATAGAATTTGGCTTGATAACCATATAAACAACCTCCTTTACCCGTTTAAATTTTTTTAAAAAAATTTGTTCGGGTTAAATCCGCCAGCTGGCGGATTGGCACTTTCATTTGATGAGTGCTATTTTACCCAGTGAAAAAAACCTTGTCAAGGGGTCATTTGAGTTTGTCATTTGAAATTGAAAAGTGAACTGTAGGTGGTACAGTCCTCCGATTATCAATATTTATCAAAACGGAGGATTGATAACGAAAATCGATTTCCAATAATATTTACACCATTAAGAGGTTTATTTTGCCGGAGGTGTTTGAGTTTTGCCTTGATCCAACTGTTTCGTGAGTTCATCGATCATGGTGACTTTCGCTTTATCCTCAATCTCCATCAAACTGGCAAGATTCCTGATTTGGTCCTGATCACCGGAGGCGATAATATTGTCCTGTAATTGTAATTTCACTTCCTCCACGATTGAGGAAGCGGCCTGGATGATGTCCAGTTTTTCCTCATCATTTACGGGAAGAAGGGCGTCTTTAAGCGCATCGCCGTCAAGTCTCACGATCGCGTCGATGACGGAAAGGAGGATTTCTTTTTCCTCTTCATCGAAATTTTTTATCGAAGAGAGAATGTTTTTAGCTTTACTGATGATATCCAAATAGTATTTTTGATCCATATTTATATTTCAAGTAAATATTTATAACTCTATTCTATCGATATATTTATCTTCTTGACTTCCGGCCGGGTACTTTCCTTTTAGCCCACTCCACAGCCCTATTTAAACCGGCGCTCGCACCCGCCAATGTGGCTCCGACGCCGGCAATTTCGGCAGCCGCAACCAATCGATTACCGGATGCTGCCAGCATATGTCTGGATGCTTCCATAGCTCCGGCGCCTAAATCGCGGACACCACCTGCAAGCCATTGGGCTCCGGAGCTGGCCAATGTGGCCGTACCGGATAAAAATTGCCCGACTTGTGTGCTTCTGATTCTGTTGGCGATATCTCTAGCACCGGCATCTCTCATGGCACTTTCAACTGCGGTATTTACGGTTTCTCTAGGTCCGTTGACTTTTGCACTTTCAACAGCAGTTCTTTGCAAAGCCTCAAGAGTCTGGGTAAGCTCATTGTATTTGGCCATTCCCAAGTCCTTGAGTTGTTTGAATAGTGCTGCACCTTCTTTTCCGATATATCCTACGGCAGCTGAGATGGCCGGTGAAGCGGCAATTCCCGCAGCCGCTACCATTTCCCAACCGATAACACTTTCAGCATGGGTAAGGTTGAGGATTTTCAAAGCGTCAAGCTCGGCGCCCATACCTTTGAGTGCATGATATTTTTTGCTGAAAAAAGATCTGGCTCTCTCTCCGGCATCGCTGTTACCGGTCTTAGTAGCCAGAACGGCGATTAAAGGATTTATTCCCCTGGTATTTTCTATACCGGCTAAAGCAGCCTCTAGCGGTGATTCGGAAGGATTGGTTAATGATTTAAGGGCAGTCAATCCTTTTGCGACTTCTCCTGATATTCCGGCAACGCTGGCTTTTCCGTCTGCATCGTATTCCACCCCGCTCAGTTTTGCCGGTGATCTGCTATTCCAAAGCGGTGTCGCCACCTCCCGAAGCCAACGGCCGAATCTGCCTTTTGCCCCTTCCATGACAAATTGATTCCATCCTGAAGGAGTGTGGAGTTTCTGTGCTTGAGCGTGGAAACCAAGAGCATTAAGATGATGTTGGAGACTGTCTACGGCGAAATCCACCATTCCCTGGTTAATCTCCCCATCCACGCTAACTAATTCCGGTGAAGTAATTGCCCCGAGTTTTTCATGAAGAATCCTGCAGGCTTCATGCAACTGGTCCCAGGCCTGACTCATGGCTTCTGTCTGTCCACTTTGGGGTTTTTGGGCTAGCGCCATAGTCTGAGCATCTCTTTTAAAATCACCGAGAATCATCATGTCAAGACCCACGTCTTTCAGTCTCCTGAGAGCTACCATCCTGGCATCAATAGGTTCTTTATGATTACAAAAGCTTTGTATATCTTGAGCGATTGTCTTGCTGTGTTCTCCGGTCATGATTTTATGAACAGCATCAAGCTGTTCAGTCGCTCTGGCCCGAAGTATTTCTCTAAGCTGCCTCAGACCGCCGACGAGAGGAATGTTTTTAATAAGGCCGTTAACATCTATCGTAAGTGAAGTGCCGATTCTTTTTCGAAGATCAGCTTCCACCCAACCCAATTCATTCCTTATCTGCATAGCGGTAGCCACTTCGACGACTGTTTTCCCCACGATGCCCGTACCTACCACCGCTCTTGCTTCAGCCACTTCCCCTGCGCCTCCGGCGACTTTCCCTTTAAGCCCGGTTTCGTGGACTGCTTCCTCTGTTGTTTTGACGATACTATCCGCATCATTGGCCATCCCTTGCAAAAACCGTATATTGGTAATAGGTATTTCTCCAGGTTTATTTCCGCCAACCAACGCCTGGTTGGAAGTAAATGATTCTCTGGCAGCCTGGAGTCTGGTTAAGGCTTCCTGGACTTTTTGTTGCACCTCGACATTAGTAGATAAGACACCCATTCCTAAGGTAAGGTCACTGACGCCCTTATCTAGTCTGTCCAGAACGGCTTTGGTCTGGGTGGCTAGGCGGGTTTTTTGTTTGGCGACAATATCCTGCATCGTTTGCGACTCATTTTCCACTCCCAGTCCTCCGGTGATACCGCGCAATCTTCCGGCTACATCACCCATAACAACAGACAGATCCTGTTTTTCACCAGCCTCGACTGTTTTCTGAAGAGTCCAGTCTTCCGCGAAAGTAATCGCCGTACCCAAGATATCCCCGGAAGTGATGTGCCGAATGTGACGGCAGACCTGTGATTTGGATCTGGTAGTTAACGAATTCCAGGCAGTTTGGGCTTGATGGGTCAAATCGGCCAATTGTTCCTTGGTATAATTTTGACTTCCGACTTTGGTCTGATAATCAGCAGCTTCTATTATTTTTATGATCGCCTGGTCTCCTACCAACCGATCAACATCTTTTGGGGAAAGATGTCTTAAACCGTCCAATCCGTCTACAAAATGCTGCGCATCCGCTCCGATATGTTTCCATTGGTCTTCCAACTGGGTAACCCTCTGATCGACCGCGCCAAGATAGACCTTCGTACCCTCGAAATATGCAGCCGCTCCCTTTTCCGTGCTCCCAGGACCATGTTGATCACCAGCCTCATTTAACTGCTGGATTTTTACTGCATCTAATCCGAGTCTCATTCTCCCGCCTTCCCGGTGGGCTATATCGGCAACTACTTCTGTGATTGGTCCTGGTGCTGATTCCATATTTTAAAAAATAGAATAAATATTAATAAAATAAAAAACCTGGTTATTTAAACTACACAACATTTAGTACTTCCTGTCAAGGGGGGAATTAGTTCTTGTCGCAAACTGTTTCATGATTTCCTTTCTTATGTCCCTCGGGTGGAATCGGATTACTCCGGTTTTGATTTTCTCTGTCGTGCGCCGTTTTTGCATATACTTGAGTTGGAGTTTTTTTAATAATGATTCAATAATTCTTAAAGGGATTTTGTCATTTGCCTGCCTGCCGGCAAGACAGGGATTTTTTTCGATAGCGTTTGGCAAAAACCTCTTTACCCAAAAATTATTTTGAATAAATTTTAAGTAAGTGTTCTCTTTCTCAAAAAGCGGTTTCATCTGAACAATTTCGTAAGCGGTAAACAAATCCCTTTCATCTTTGCCAATTGCCAAATGATTTTCATCTATAAACATGTTCAAACAGATTTTATTTTTAACCTTTTTATCACCCGGCCTTCGCCGAAGTCTCATCAGATCAACTGATAAAGTAACCAGAAAACGCGTCGTCCATAACAAATTCGCTGAAGTAATAATCAGTAAATCAATATCATCATCTTCATCGGCATTTCCGACAGCCACCGCTCCGGTTAAACCAATGAATTTTACAGAGGGAATTAACTTAAGGAGTTTGGTAACCCGTCTGGCAATCTCTATTTTTTCCTCACAATAATGCTCCCTATCTTTCCGCAATTGAATAATTTCCTCTCTCCCTACCAAATAATAATATTTTTCTTTTCTCTTTGTGAATTTTATATTTTGAATTTTGAATTTGATTTGACATTTGAGTTTTGGATTTTGAATTTTTATTAGCCTCTCCCATATCTCCTCCTTTGTTAGGGGGTAATCAAAAAGATCGGCATAAACGAGAGTTTTTATGATCGCTTTTTCCAAAAGTCGCGGCATAAGAATTACTGGGGGGCAGCGATGTTAAACCGGGCAAACACCTGTTTGAAACCATCGTCGACTGTCTTCAAGGCCGTCTCGACGCTGGTGCCTTGGGAAAGCGAATTTACCGCATCTTTGAGGTAATTGATGAGGGAAGTGTTTAAACCGGTCTCCCCGTCAAAAGTGCGCGAGGCAAGATAAAAAGATTTCATTGTTGGGGCGGAAAGAATAAGTGGCGCCAGGTAAACATTATCCGCTAATATTTTTGCCAGATCCGTCCGGGAGTATGGTTCGCCGAAAAGCGGACGCAGTTTCACCTGTTCGGCATACATTTTCTGCATCGTTTCAGCTTGACTTAAATATTTGAGAAATTCCCAGGCTGCCTCCTGGTTTTTACTTTTTGCCGAAACCCCTTCTACCCAAAAACTGGCCCAATTCACCGTCGGACAGGGAGTCCGGTCACAGGGAAGTTGCGGAACCTGGGCGGTCTTGAAATTCAGATTGGGACTGAGATTTTTGATGGTGATCGCCTCCCAGCTGGGCGCAAGGATCATGGCCACTTTCCCTCCGGCGAAAGCGACGATGGAATTATCCAAAGTTGCATCCCAGGCATTATTCGGCGTCTCGGCAAATTTGCGGTAAAAGGTAAGCGCTTCCACCGCGCAGGTCGTGCTGTTTGGATCAGAACAGGTGAAAACGGATTTTACCGGTTGTGTCCCGTTTTGAAGCATCATCAGTCCCAAAATATCGCTGAAATGTTCAATGTTTTCAGCCGTCCCCAGGGAAATGGCAGAAGTGACAATCCGGTTGTTTTCCTTAACTGTCAGTTTCGGGACGGCGTTTTGGACATCAACCCAGGTAACCGGGACAGGAACATTGGCGCTTTTTAAAATGTCTTCATTATAAAAAAGCAGTAAACCGTCTATCATGAGGGGTATTCCGTAAAAATTGCCTCCGGTTTTCAAACTTTCGGAAGCGACCGGATAAAAAATCTTTTCGAAGTCGCTATCGGAATAAATGGTTTTGGGCATTGGCGCCAACTCTCCGAGTAACATCGGCACCCAGGTATTATGAAAGCGGAAAAGATCCGGACCTTCTCCTCGGGAAATGGCTGCCTGCAGTCTTTCCCGGTATTGTTTGGGGTCCTGACGGCTGTAAGAAACCGTGATGTTGGGATGTGACTTTTGGAATTCGTCGATAAACGGCCGGATTACTGTCTCTTCCTCCCATAAATTCCAATAAGTGAGATTGATTTTTGCCTGTGCAGGCGGTTTAGCAAACCGGCCCGAGAGAAATTTGAACATCAGAAAGATGAAAATGACAAGCAGAACAATCACTCCTCCGATAATCAGGAATTTCTTGGTCTTATCCTCGATAAACGGCGGCGGGCCTTCGGCTGTCGGAGGAATGTTCTGTTGATTGCCGGAAGGATAATTGGGAAAACCGCTTGAACCGTCACGGTTACTCGGGTTTACCTGTGCTCCCGGTTGGTCTTGCGGCTGGTCAGTCAGAGCTTGAGCTACTTCGTTTTCCTGGGTCACGTTTAACGCTTCCTGGTAAGAGGCATTATTTACATTTCCGCCGGAAAAGATTTCTCCCGAAGGTGAAGGTGTATTATTATTCATCCTTATGTTATGATAACTGCAAACGAAGCTCATGGTCAAGGAAAAGAAATCTGCCAAAACGCATCTCCACGAACAGAAGCCTGATATTAAGCCTGCCGGCCGGTTTTCTTTTATTGCATACTTTCTTTATCTGATTCTCTTTTTGACGTTTCTGGTAATTATTCTTGCCTTTGGCGGTTATTACTATTTTGAAAATAATTTCAAGGGAAAAATCTATCCCGGAGTCAGAGTGGATAAAATCTCCTACGGCGGTAAAACGCCAAACGAAGTCGAAGATTACTACAACCAAAAAAACCTGCCGTTTGCCCTCTTGAAATTTACTCTCGTTTTTGAAGATAAAATCGCCACTATCTCCGGCCGGAATTTAAATATCGCCTATGACGCTAAGCTCTCGGCAGCCCAGGCTTATTCCATCGGCCGGTCAGACCATATTTTTTCAAACTTTTATCA
>JALHWS010000190.1 GCA_022866885.1 Candidatus Microgenomates bacterium
GCAAAAGTACAAAAGATGTAACAATCAAAACTAATTTGTTTGGAATTATTTTTGATCCCAATCTACCTAGTGGTGCAAAAAGCCGCTCCCCTTGTATAATAAAATATGTAGTTTTCATATATTCTTCATATTCTTCTCCAAATGTTTTATGACAAATATCTTGCTCTTTTTTCGCCAGTAAGTAATAAGCAAAAAACATATACGAAAATAATATATAAGTTATAAATCGTCCCCATATCATCAAAAAACCAACACTAAATAAGAGAAGTCCAGTGTATTTTGGATTTCTGAACTTTTTGTAGATATAGGTTTTTACTAAACCTATTTTTAATAGCTTTGCCCTATATATCTGAAATGCTCCCAAAGTAAATATTATTAATCCAATCGTGATCAATAGAATGGCCATTGAAAATAAAGTCTGAGGAGGTAAGATAAAGTAGTTTAACCAGGCTGTTGTAGGGTTATCACTAATAGTTTCTATCTTTGTTACCGAACCGTACATAAATCCTGCAAACGGAAGAAGCATCCATACTGGTTCTAGCAAAAATATAAAAGTGATGAGTTTTAATAGTAAATCAAATATTTTTCTTTTCATTTTCTAAACTTCCTGTGGTATTTTCTAAAATAAATTCAATGGAATTCAAGTTCTGGAGCGGGTGTTGCTATACCAGCAAAGATATGCAAAATACCCCAAGTTGCACCAACAAGAAAAGCCCCTCTATTATTCAGCACGCAGAGAGGCACAAGAATAATCCATACGACTGTTAAAATGCCAGCCGTTTCCAACACAAATGGATTTGTTGATAATAACTCGGCGGCCTTTGGCAATTTGAGATAGAATTTAACAAGCAATTGAGCACATATCAGACCGATTGATATCCATTTGAGAAAAGACATGCTATTAAACGACTTTGATTTGTCTGTTTCTACCATATTAGCCTCCTTCAGGCTGAAAATGATGGCCCTGCAGGAACTTGAGGTTTAAAACAGAACCGTAAAGAAAACCGGCAAGTGCATCAACACCCACACCGGTTCAAGTAGAATAGTCACCGTCACGATTTTTACCAGATAGTTTAAAACACGCCTTAAAAATCATTTTGTCACTCCCTTAATTTACAATTTTGTACAGCATCACGTTGCAATTGAAGTCATCATGGTGGTAGTCACGGTTGCAAAGAGATTTCCATCCTCATCGCAAACTGTGGTCTGAACCACCAGTGTTCTTCGACCAACGTGAACGGGAATTGCCTCGGCCACGATCTTTTTCGTGCTGCTGTTTCTCACGAAGTTAGCACTAAGCTGTACCGTCATGGCAAACCGCGACGGGTCAAATTTGTCCGATCCGGGCATTGCGTTCTGATTTGCAAGGATTGTGGCAGCTGTATCGGCAAGTGTAAGGATGGCTCCGGCATGTAAAATTCCCGTCGGCTGGGTAAGGTCATCTCGGAAGGGGAGCTCAGCTACAACCCGCTCTTTACTGACCTCAACAGGCAGGAAGCCAATCAATTCCATCATGGTTCCCCGCATACGTTCCTTCATTATTTTGAGTAGTTCTGGTGAAATTGGCATTTTCTACCTCCTCTTCTATTGCTAACAAACCTCAGGCTTTATATCCAGAATGGGTGTTTTATTCAGCATATCAAGCCCCTTAACTCGGATGACATTGCCCTCTACTCCGGTTACCTCAAGTATGGAGAGGCCGATAGGGTTAGGCCGAAACGGCGAGTGAGTACTAAAGACTCCCAGTTTCCCTTCACGCATGGGGGGCTTGATTCTCATAAACTCTGGGGTGAACTCGGGACTCTTGTGAAAGTGAAAAATTACGTATATTCGCTGACGTGGTTGGATGTCTTTGAGCCCTTCCAGATAAGCCTCATCCATTACCAGGGCTCCTTCCACATCCGACACGGTCCAGCTCCGCGGAATCTCTTCAACATCAGCGGACACATAGCCTATTGGTTTCATTTCAATGGTCATAATATTTTCCTCCTTATAATTTACTATAATAATGATCCAAAGATTTTAGGCCTAAATCTTGAAGACCTTCTCCATAGTACTAGCCCCTATCATGTTCGCTCCCTGGTGGCGCGGAGGGTTCGCGCCGCGCCATCGAAGCTGCGGATTGACATCCGCAGTAGGAGCCAAGGCAGTGCCTAACACTGATTGCTGCAATGTCATCAACAAGCCGCTCAAAGCCAGGATCAGATAGGAAGAACC
>JALHWS010000191.1 GCA_022866885.1 Candidatus Microgenomates bacterium
CGCCTTTCACGCCGTAGCGTTTCGTTCATCTCAAGGTCAGCCCGAGTTTTGGGTTGACCTTCGTTCCTTAGAGGAAAGAAGAAGGCCAAAAGATCGGCCTTTCTTCTCTCCTTGAAGGAGGACAACTAAGAGATAATGCCTAAACCAGGCAGATCAAAACAAAGCGTTTCGCATCGCGCGGAACAGTTTTCTTTGTTTTGACTATCCGCCTTTTGGGTGGGTAGTTTTTTCTGTGCTGGTTGGCATGTTTCTTAGGGATTTTTCTTTTGCACTTAAAATAAGTAGCTAGTATAAAGAAGTTTGAGTGTAGAAGAGAAAGATAATTGCCTGTCAAGAGAGATTTGTCTTATTTTGACAGCGAAAATTAGTTTGTTTTATTATTAGATGTTATAATAGATATTACAAAAACCTGTATCTCGAACTGTCACCGGATGGTGGCGTGACAAAAGCAATTTTGCCTAGAGACGTGGTTGGAGAATCCCAAAGAAATTTGGGATTTTTTTGTTACTGGAAATCCCAACAATCCTCAATTTTCCTGCAGATTAAATTCCAGTAAAACTGTCTGTCTGTTTTTTCTTTTTCCTTATAACGGCGGATAGTACCTGCAATCATATCCGCAAGCTGGATCAGGACATTTGTATGAGAATCAACCAGTCTTACTTGTTTAATAATTTTTCTATCCGGTGCATTCAGTTCTTTCCGCAGGTACGTAAGAAATTGCCTGCGGAATAATCTGTCACCGCTGCCGTCGATTTTTATTTTCGCATCCATAATAGTCTTCTTACTGTATTGCAAAACGGTTTTGATAGAATAACTGTAAAAAGATTCTTTGTTATTTTTCAGATGTGGGCTTTTTATTTTCGTTTTATTCACGACGATGGCTCTTATGTGGAACTTGAAAATTTTTATTGTTTCAAGAAAAGCAAGCCTGGTTTTTTTGCTTGAGCCGGAAAACTTGAATTCCACTCTATCGGAAAACCCGAGTTTTCTCCGTAAGTCCTTTATGGCAACAGCGGTTTTCTCCGCCTCAAGTTCGTCATTGAAAACAATACAGGCGATGACAAAAATCTTGCTTGCTCCCTTGTCCAGAGCAAAACTTGGATCACCGGAATCATCAATAAAAACAAGCATGTTACCATTTTATCACGGATTTTTTGGGTGGGTAGTTTTTTCTGTGCTGGTTGGCATGTTTCTTAGGGATCGTTCTTTACGCTCAAAATAAGTAGATAGTAGTAAGTAGTTTGTAGTGAGTAGTTAGTAGCAAGTATAAAGAAGTTTGAGCGCAGAGAAGGAAGAAATAATACTCAATTAGTTTTTCTGAATCCTTGTAAGATAATGATCAGGCTAATTAGTGCAAGAGTAATAGCTATTATTCCCAAAGGGGGTATCATAAATTTACCTCACTTTCTCCTCGCAAAGAGGAAATAAACAAAAAGTCCGACTAAACTACTGATAATGATAGCCAGATAATATGTATTTTCGAAATTCCATTCAATCATTATTTTTCTCCTTTGACTACGATTAATGAAACACTGGTAAATACCGCTGTCATCAATAATCCTGCAAAAATAAATATCAAAAGTTTTACGATACTTTCCGGTTTGATGAATATCGGTGATATTACTCCGATGGTAAACCAGGCAGAGGCGATATTTCCTAAAATATCCGCCAGTGACTTACGTTGTTCAACAGACAATTTTTTCATTAGTAATACCAGCTTGTTTGAGGATGTTTGACATCGTCCCGGATTTTATTTCCCTTATATCCTCTTCCTCATAAAGTTCAATCAAACTTGAAGCTACATATTGCAGTTCGGTGACGGCTTCTTCCAGAGTATCTCCCTGCGCGTAACAGTCACTCCATATTGGACATTTTGCCACAAATCCGCCATCCGCTTCTTTCTGGACGGAAACAGGCAATTCGTATTCTTTGACAGTCAAAGTTCGGTGATTTCTCATAATAAGGAGTATAGCGAAATGTAAAGCAGAAGGCAAGAGTATTATATGGTTATCCTCTTTTTCCCCATAAGCTATTATTCTATAATATCTATTATTCCTTAAAATATGCTGAAAAAGCCCCAAGTTATTTATCCGTTTCTTTTTGCCGTCTATCCTTTGCTTTCTTTTTTTTCACATAATATACAGGAACTGAAAATAGAGATAATCATAAATCCCCTTATCATAATCACTATCTCCGGCATAATCCTTTATATAACAATAAGTCTGCTGCTTAAGGATAAATATAAAGCAGGGATCCTGATCAGTGTGCTTTCTTTCTTTTTCTTCTCCTTCGGACATATCGCCAATCTTTTAAAGCAGGAATATCTAGCCAAATTCAAGCTTTTCGAAATCGGTAACCTTTTTCCTACTTGGGCAGTTCTTCTGATAATAACGGTTTTTTTTACTGTAAGATCTAATAAAAACTTCCGTAAAATCACTTCTTTTTTAAATATAATCTCCATAGTCCTGGTGGCTATTCCTGTTTTTCATGTTTCCTCTGTGTATCTTGAAAGGAAACCCCCGATGGAAACGATTAAAAAAATATCACCAAATCCCGTAAACGTTTCCCCGGACATGCCTGACATATACTATATAATCGTCGAAAGATATCCTAGTAGCCGGTCTTTCAAGAATTTTTATCAATACGACAATAGTGAGTTTACTGCTTTTTTGGAGAAAAATGGCTTTTATATCGCTAAAGACAGTAGGGCAAATTACCTCATTACTTGTCTTTCTTTAGCCTCCTCCCTGAACATGGTTTACCTTGATGAGCTGATAAAGGATATCGATAAAGAAAGCGTTGACAACATGTCTCTCTATAATCTGATAGAAAATAGCAAGATTGCTCCCTATTTGAAAAGCAAAGGCTATAAATATGTCCATATCGGTTCAAACAGCGCTGGGACAATCAAAAGTGACTTGGCTGACTTTAGTTATACTTATAAGGATTCCTTATTGCTTAACGAATTTTCGGCCAAATTTATTGAGATGACAATGATTTTTCCTATTATCCGGACTTTAAATATAATCCCTGACCTGGAATATCGGAATGCCCACCGGGTTTTAATCACGGATCAGATAATAAATATGGAAAAATTGACCAAAATAGAAGGCCCGAAATTTGTTTTTGCCCATCTTTTCCTGACTCATTCACCCTATGTTTTCGACCGCAGCGGTAATGCGGTGACGGAAGAAGAAGAAAATTCCAGATATTTTAAAGAAAACTTTATCAATCAACTGGTTTTCGCCAATACGAAATACCAGCAATTGATTGAAACAATATTAGCCAATTCCAAAAAAGATCCGGTGATTATTTTCCAGTCAGATGAAGGACCATATTTTGAGAGACTTTGGAAAAGTCATTATTATTTTGACCTGCATCAGGCCACAGATGATGAGCTACGGGAAAAATCATGGATAATGAACGCGTATCATTTGCCAGGGAGGGCAAAAGACAAGTTGTATCCTTCCATCACCCCAGTCAATACTTTCCGCCTCATCTTTAATCTGTACTTCGGAGAAAATTTTCCGCTTCTTCCCGATAAGACTTATGCTCACGAGAGTTTCGACAAACCCTATAAACTTTTCGAGGTGACGGAAAAAGTCAAAGTTTACTGAGTTTCGCCTTCTGTTTTTTTTTGCCACGATATCTGCTATCATCCAACTTGAACAAATGTCGAAAGAAAGACCTTCTATCTCTGTTTTTTTTCCGTTTCTCAACGACTGGGGGACAGTGGGGAGTTTGGTGGCTTTGGCGGCCGGGACGGTTAGTAAACTGACGGAGGATTGGGAAGTGGTTGTGATAAACGATGGAAGCAGAAGAGAAGATAGGGAAGCGCTTAAATTAATAGTTGATATGATAAATAGTCAAAATTCAAAATCCAAAATTCAAATGACAAATCAAACTCAAAACTCAAAACTCAAAACTCAAAACAATATTAAGATTATCACTCATGAGAAAAACAGAGGATACGGGGGAGCCTTACGATCCGGTTTTGCGGCGGCAAAAAAAGACCTCATCTTTTATACTGACTGCGACGGGCAGTATGATCCGCGGGAGTTGATAAAGTTGTATGAGTTGATGGTTAAAGGGGGAAAGAATAATAAAAGAGAAATTGGGATGGTGAACGGGTATAAGATCAAAAGGCATGACCCGTGGTACCGGACAGTTGCCGGACGGATTTATCATCACTTTGTCAAATTCGCTTTTTCCCTGCCGATTAGGGATACCGACTGCGATTTTCGTTTGATTAGAAAAAAAGTATTTAACCAGGTAAAACTGTTTGAAAATACCGGGACGATCTGTGTGGAACTGGTGAAAAAGATCGACCATTTCGGTTACAGAATCGCCGAAGTGCCGGTGCACCATTTCTGGCGAACTTCTGGTAAAAGTCAGTTTTTCAATTTTAACCGGTTATTCCAGACAGCCGTTAACTTAGGTAAATTATGGTGGAAATTGATGGTGGTAAAAAGTGAAAAATAGGTTCTTCTTCATCATTATTTTATTTTTCGTTCTTGGTTTTTTTTACCGTTTATTTTTATCCTCATTTGCGACAAATGCCTTTATCTGGGATATGTCCAGTTTTTCAAAAGGAGCAGGAGAGATCTTAAACGGCCAAATCATCAAAGACTGTTGCTATAAAACACAAGGCTATTCTCTGGTATTGGCGGGTATTTATTACCTGTTCGGTTTCGAAAATCTGTTCGCCGTCAGGCTTTTTCAGATATTTCTTGATTTGGTAAACGCTCTTTTGGTTTTTGGCATCGCTAAAAAAATGTTCGGGCGAAAGGCGGCCTTGGTATCTTATATTTTATACATATTAAATCCATTTACTGCCGCTTATACTGGACTGGCGCTTTCCGAGATTGTCACTCTTTTTTATATTGTCTCAATC
>JALHWS010000192.1 GCA_022866885.1 Candidatus Microgenomates bacterium
CTTCGTTCGCTCGCAATGACATAATAAATAATCAATGTGCAACTCCAACCAATTCTTTCAATTCTTTAATTCCTTCTTTCTCCATATATTCACTTAATCCTCTTTTCAATTCATCATAAACTTTCATCCCTTTAGTATAAGTGGCTGTACCTACGCCGACAAGGGTGGCGCCAGCCATCATCATTTCCACTACATCCTGCCATTTACTCACTCCACCCATACCAATAATGGGAATTTTAACCGCTTCATAGATTTCGAAGATACAACGAACGGCAATCGGAAGTATTCCCGGTCCGGAAACCCCGCCTTTTTTAGCTCCCAGTACCGGTTTCCTTTTATTAATATCGATAATCATTCCGGGACCGGCGGTATTTATGGCTACAATCCCGTCAGCGCCTGCATTTTCGCAAGATTTAGCAATTTCTGTTATATTGGACACGTTCGGAGAGAGTTTGGCAAGAAACGGTACTTTTACGGAGATTTTTTTGACGGCTTTCACTATCTCACCGGCAGCTCCTTTTTCCATCCCCAAGGGTTTGCCGAATTCATCATCCACATTGGGACAAGATAGGTTAAGTTCTATAAAAGGAGGATTTAAGGGAACAATTTTTTCCACCAAAAACAAAAATTCTTTTAATTTGGTGGCAAACAGACTGACTATTACCGGCGCTTGTTTATTTTCTTTCAAAAATACAGCTATCTCTTCACTCCCTTTTTCAATTCCGGCATTTCGAAGACCAACTGAATTTATCATCCCGCAATCATACTTCCATACACGGGGTAACGGATTGCCTTCTCTTTTTTCATAAGTCAGCGATTTAAGGGTCACTCCGCCGACTCCGGCCTCAACGGCTCTTTTGTGCTCATTGACTTCAGTAATGATACCGGATGGAAGAATAAAAGGGTTAGTAAACTTTACACTGCAGAAATCAACTGATAAATTAGCCATAATTATTTAACAATATTTTTTCCAAAACCCTGATCAACCAATATTTTACCATCCTCAAAGGCTTTTGTCCCCCGGATAAATACCCGTCTTACTCTTCCTTTCATCTTCCACCCGTTAAACTGGCTCCAACCGCATTTGGTTTTCAGATCTTCGTTTTTTACCATCCATTCTTCATCCATATCGACTTCAACATATGAACCATCATCCTGCTTGTAACCGAATATTTTTTGCGGATTTGTATTTGTAAGCCTGATAATATCTTCAATCCCTAATATACCTTGATGATATGTTGTCAATAATAACGGCAGCATTGTTTCCAAGCCAGGTAGTCCGGTAGGCGGATTGTCTGATATTTTCTCTTCCATGGTATGAGGAGCATGATCGGTAACGATACAATCAATCTCCTTTAAATGACCCCATAGGAAATCTGTGTCAGATTTAGTGGAAAGAGGAGGTTTAACCATACCGAATCCTTTTAAACCTAAAATATCATCTTGTGTTAAAAACAGATGATGGGGAGTCACGTCACATGTAATATTCAAGTTATTTTTCTTAACGTCTATTATTTGTTCCAGTTGTTTCTTTGTACTGACATGAGTGACATGTATTTTGTTCTTATACTTTGCCGCAAGATCGAGCACTAAACCTGTTTTTTCGCCCTCGATATGACAAACAATGACTTTAGTCTTAGGCCACTTTTCAAACACCTGCGGTAATAATTCTTCAGGCAGAAGGACATGTCCTGTAGTTGAAGTTAAATATATTTTTAGACCGACTACTTTATCTGCTAAATTTTCAAAATTACTAATATTTTCTCCATCAGTTCCTAAATATAATCCCCAATCACAGACTGCTTTTTGAGTGGCTATTCCTATTTTATTTTCCAGTTCTTGCTGATTGATAACATCATAACCTTTATTCGGCATGTCAAAAACGGTTGTTACTCCACCGGCAAGAGCGGCACATGTACCGCTGTAGAAATCCTCTTTGTGAGTAGCACCGGGATCGCGGAGATGGACGTGGATGTCGATGAGACCGGGGAGACGAATAATGTTCATAAAAATTACTTGTTAAGTATCAGATCCAAAAGAGCCATCCTGACATAAAGACCGTTTCTTATTTGTTCGCGAAAATATAAAGCACGTGGATCCTCATCAACTTCTGCGCTGATTTCTCCCACTCTTGGTAAGGGATGCATCAAAAGGGCGGTTTTCTTCGCTTTTTTCATCACATCCTGATTGATAACACAGGCAAGCTTGAGTTTCTCGTACACCGCAATATCAGTAAATCTCTCTTTTTGCACTCTGGTGTCATAAATCACATCCATCTCTCCGATAACATCAGCCAACATTTCTGTTTCCACTAGTTTTCCGCCATTTCTAGTAACTAAGTTATTTATTTCTTCAGGCATCTTGAGAAGATTAGGAGAAACCCAAATAAAATTTTTAATGCCCAATTTAACAAATAGCTTGGCTAGCGAATGTACCGTCCGGCCGTTAAGTAAATCGCCGATCATCCCGATGGTTAATGAATTTAAAGACGTAAAGTGTTTAGATATTGTGTAAGTATCAAGTAGAGCCTGTGTCGGGTGTTCACCGATACCATCACCGGCATTTATTACCGGAACGGAAGATGTTCTCGCAATTTGGGAAGACGATCCCTTTTCCGGATGACGGAATACAATTATGTCAGCGTATGTTGAAAATACTTTAGCCGTATCTTCCAAAGTTTCCCCTTTGGCCACGGAAGTATTTGCCATTCCGTTGAAAGGGATAAATCCCCCGCCTAATCTTTGCATCGCGGTGATAAACGAAGAAAATGTCCGGCTCGAAGGTTCATAAAACAAAGCGGCCAATATTTTATTTTTTAACCTCTCATCTCCACCTTTTTCTTCAACCAGTCTTTTCATCTCATCCGCCCGATTGAACAAAACGTCAACATCTTCTCGCTTTATGTCTTCGACCGATACTAAATTCTTTTTGAAATAATTATTCATGATAATTTGTATATTCATTCCAGGATTTTATCTTCAATTTATCCATTGTATACTTTGCCAGGGCGGAAATAAACAGTCCGGCAATGGACGCCTTGGTAAAAAGCGGGATATTGGCGTCAACGGCGGCACGTCTGATCAAATACCCGTCAGTCGCCTGTTTGCTAAGTTCTATTAATCCTAAATCGCTTCGGTCGGAAAGATTGACGACAAGATTGACTTTTTTCTGTTTGATCAAATCCACGACATTGGGTTTTTTATTTTCATGAACTTTATAAACTAATTTTGTTGGAATGCCATGTTTCTGAAGAAAAGCGCAGGTATGGTTGGTGGCGTGAATTGAAAAGCCCATTTTATGAAGAAGTTTGGCCGCTTCTAAAAGCCGTTCCTTACCTTCATCACCGCCGAGGGACAAAAGAACGGTTTTTTTCGGGATAGGCAAACCGGTAGACAAAATGGCTTTAAGATAAGCTTCGTAGATATCATCACCCAGACAGGCTACTTCACCGGTTGATGCCATTTCAACCCGAAGAACCGGGTCGACCTGACGCAGTCTGGTAAAGGAAAAATGCGGTACTTTTACCCCGAAATAATCAAGCGGTTTTATTTTTGGCGGTTTGACTTTCATCCCAAGCATGATTTTGGTTGCCAGGTCGATAAAGTTGATTCCTAAGACCTTGGAAACGAAAGGAAAGCTTCGTGAAGCGCGAAGATTCGCCTCAATCACCATTACTTCCGGCAAGTCTTCCC
>JALHWS010000193.1 GCA_022866885.1 Candidatus Microgenomates bacterium
CCGTCAGTCGGCCTGCCTGCGCAGGCAGGCCTGCCTTGCCGGCAGGCAGGCCTTCAAATCCCTGACGGAGTTTGGAAAGGTAAAGGTTGAAATCCGGCCAGTAATAATTATGCTCTAAAATGAATTCCCGGGCCGGATCACTCAAATGGCTGGCTTTGCTCAACTCAAAAATCGTCGGATAAAAAGAAAAGATGAGGAAAAAGAGGATAAGAAAAAGGAAAATCGCTTGTTTCATCTTGACCATAGGAATATTATACATTAGTATCTCAGGTATCAATATGATTTTTCTTTCGATTGTTATCCCGGCCTACAATAGCGAGAAGACGATACAGCCGCTTCTTTCTTCAATTATAAAATCACAAAAAGTGAATTTGAAGGAAATGGAAATCATTATTGTGGACGATTGTTCTACAGATGGAACAATTAAAAAAATTAAAAATAAAATTGGAAAATTCAAAATTATTAAATTGAAAAAAAACGGCGGGCCGGCGAATGCCAGAAATGTGGGGGTGAAATATGCCAAAGGGAAGATTGTTCTCTTTTTGGACGCTGATGTGATAGTTTATAAAAATACCCTGTTTGAAATAGTGAAGTCATTTAAGAGCGATTGTGACTTGTATGCTTTAACCGGGGTCTGGGATAAAAAGCAAAATAGCCGAAGTTTTTTCCCGAAGTTTAAGGCGCTTCGGGATTGGAGTTATTGGATAAATGAGCGGGATCCGAAAAATTACTATTACCTTTTTTCCACCCGGATCGCGGCAATTGACCGGAAACTATTCCTGCGGCTTGGCGGGTTTGACACGACTTACAAAGCGGCCTTAGTTGAGGATATAGAACTGACTTACCGGATTGCCAAACGATATGCCGTCGTCTTTAACCCGAAAGTGATTGTCCACCATGAATTTGAAGATTTTTCAGTCGTAGCCCGGAAATATTTCTGGCGCTCATTTTATTGGAGTAAGATTTACAGAAGCAGGAAGAAATTTGATCCGGTGGCCACGACTGGAAAGGAAGCAATTACGACTATATCAGCGGGACTGCTGGTTTTATTGGTTATTATTTATTTACTGACAATAGTCATGAATCTTGAATCTGGAATCATGAATAACAGAATATATTCCTATTTTCAATTCATAATTCATTATTCGATATTCATAATTCTGATTCTCCACCTTTGGGGTGTGCGGAAATTCCTCTGGTTTACCGCCAAAGAAGAGGGGATTGTTTTTGCCGTCAAAGCCTTTTTTACGGGGATTGCCCTATATTTGGCGATTTTAGCCGGAGCGGTAGCGTCCTTTATCGGGAAATAGGGAGTTAGAAATTGGGGAGTTCTTCCAGCTCTTTTTGGACTTTTTGGGCATCAGGCGAGTTAACCTCCAATAAAGAAAGCGTTTCTTGAAGCTCCTGGCGGCTTTGGGCATATTTTTTCTGCTCTTTGAAAGTCTGGGCCAGCTGGTAGCGGGCAATCGGCAGGTCAGATTTAAGGGAAACAGCCTCACTGTATTGGACTTGCGCCTCATCATACCTTTTCAAGTTGAAAAGGAGATTGCCTAAAGCGATCCGGTGGTTGGGATTTTGCGGATCAAGCTTGATCTTTTGTTCGTCGGCATCAATAGCCCATTTGTCACTGCCGGCAGCGAAATTGACCAAGGAAGAATAGATTTTGGCCAGGTTATCCCAGTTGATGATGCTTGTTTTATTTAGTTCCACTGCCAGGCGGGCTTCTTCGATCGACTGCTGGATAAGCTTGGGGATATTTTGCCGGTCATCTGCCGTCAGTTCTTTTTTTGCCGACAAGGCATTGGCCAGTGCCAAGCTGGTTTGCGAAAGGGCGACATGGTAGCGGTCAAGGCGGGGATTATAATAAATAGCATTTTTTTGTAAGTTGTAAGCATCTGTGCCTTTATTGGCGGAAAGGGCGGAGATGGATAGCCGGTAGTTTATCTCCGCTAAAGTCCAGTTTCCGGTGAAAAACAGGGCGATCAGGATGAAAATGGTTAACGGAAAAGCGAAAATATAAACGGAATTTCCCGGTTTGACCTCTTTTATCTCTTTTCCTCCGGCCAAAGCAAGAAAAATGATTGTCAGGATAAAGACAGGCATGGTACTGGGGAAAACGAGTTGGAACAGAAGGAGAAAAAAGAGTAGTAGGTTATAGGTGGTAAGCGACTTACC
>JALHWS010000194.1 GCA_022866885.1 Candidatus Microgenomates bacterium
ACAAAGAAAGGGCTCAATTATTGCCGCTGACAATAAAAGATTATTCCGAATAGCTAAAACTAAAAAAATCTTCCTTAAATCAAAAAAACAACTTGGTGATCTTAGTAAAAGAGATAGGTTTATTGCCGGAATTGCCCTATATGCGGGAGAAGGAAATAAAACCGACGGACAAGGAGGATTTGCGAATTCTGATCCGCGGATTATTAAATTCATGATTAATTGGTTTAAAACATTTTGTAAGATACCAAATGGAAAGTTTAGAGGAGCAATATGGATTCATCAAACTCAAGATCAGATCGAGGCAAAAAGATTTTGGTCTGATCTAACTGGCATACCACAAAATCATTTTCACAAAACATATACAGTAAAAAATAAGAAAAACAGCAATAAAATTCGGAAAAATATTCATCCATATGGAGTGTTTGCTATTAGATTTAGTAAGGCAGATATACAACGGCAGATTATGGGGTGGATTTTTGCCTTATTTGATGATAAAATTGCCTCTGTACTTTGATAAGTTACATTCCCCTGTAGCTCAATGGTAGAGCGGCTTCCTGTCGAAAAAGGCAGCGTCCCGATGAAAATCGGGATGGAAAATCGGGCTAATTCGGGGGACTCCCGATTAAATCGGGATTATCCCGAGCTAAATTGACGCGCCGATTGGCGCATCATAAATGTGTAGAGACTATATACCCGATGATGTACTGAATAGTACGTCAATGAGATAGTCCAAGTCTTTCGGTAACGAAAGGTTACTTGTAAGAAGAAGGTTGGAGGTTCGAATCCTCCCGGGGGAGCTAAATGGATCAAATAAAGATATTACGCCTCATGACAGGAGAAGAACGGTTAAAACAGGCGATTGAATTATCGCAATTAACCCGTGATTTATCTTGCGCCAATATAAAAGAACAACTTGGGAAAAAAGCTTCAAAGAAAGCGATTCTGCAGAAGCTGATGGAAAGACTGGAATATGGGAGAGAGAGAAATACTTGATGATATTACCCGTCTCCTGACTAAGAATAAGATTCCTTATCTCCTCACGGGAAGTTTTGCCGTTTCTTATTATGGAATACCTCGGGCGACGCATGATATAGATCTTATCATCGAGGTTAGTCGAGAAAATTATTCTCAATTGAAAAAAACAATCGATGGTTTGGATAGATCTTATCTAATTGACAATAATCAGATCAAAGAAGCAATAGAAAAGTCTTCACAATTTGATATTCTCCATTTAGACAGCGGTATAAAAATAGATTTTTGGCTGGTAAAACAGACTGATTTTGATTTAAGCAAATTGAAGAGAGGGGAAAATATAACCTTATATGGACAAAAAATCCACCTTGTCAGTCCGGAAGATTTAATCTTAACAAAACTTCTCTGGTGTAAACAGATAAGAAGCGAGAAGCACATACGAGATTGCGCGGGGATTTGGAAGGTTCAAGGAAAGAAACTAGATAAGAAATACCTCGAATTATGGGTAAAAAGATTGGCTGTCGAAAAATTCTACAAAGAAATGCAGAAAACTGACTTAGAGAAATACTTATAAAATTACGAATCCTATGGCTATTCGAGAACCGTCCCCTTATCCCCTTAATAACATGTTAAAAGACGTAAGATTATATTACCATTTTCTTTCTGCTCAAAATGCAGTAAATGACCTTGAGCGTAAGATGATAAGAGTCAGTACTTTAGATACCCTGAATGATCCGTTTGAATTGTTGCCTTATTTGCGGTATCCGCCCAAAAAAAGAAAACCTTATAATAAACTACGGAAACGAATTGCAGACAAATGGGGATTACTTTGTTTCTCCAAAACGTGGCAGGAACCGCTTTTGTGGTCTCACTATGCTGATAAACATAAAGGGATTGCCTTAGGTTTTGAAATTATTCAACAAAATAAAATTGTAGATGTAATTTACAGTGACGGTGCTTTAAGAGAGCAAATTGAACTGACAGACAGTTTGGAAGATGATGAGATGGGATTTCTAGATTTAGCCAGGTTAAAATACAAAAAGTGGGAATATGAACAGGAAGCCAGAATGTTGATCAAATTAAACGATTGTACAAAAATTGGAGGAAATTACTTTATTTCCTTTGGAAACAATTTATTGGTTAAGACAATAAGATTAGGGTCAAAATATATATATGAGAATACGAAAAACGATTATATTTTGACATTATCAAAGAGGATTGGAGCTGAAATTATCCCCTGCCGACTTGAATGGCAGGGTTACAGCATATTAAAAGATGGAACTAAATCAAAAGTTTTTCAAACTTCAGTCATTTTATAAAACCAAAGTTATCGTTCTTTTGTTCAAATATCAAATTTCTTGGTTATCAGCATACCATTTAACATAAAAAATTCAAATAAATCTATCGGTTTTGCTGCATGCGGAGTCATAACAGGATTCATATTGGTTCTGTCTTCATGAAGAGTCATTCTGAATGGATATGGATAATTTCTTCCCTGCTCAACTAGGTCAAATCCTACTTTTGCAACAATTGGTTGAGGGGAAGCGATAGTAAATGATGTGGATACAGGATTAAGCGCTTTACCAACGATATAAATTGGATTTATTTTATTTACCGATTTAATTTTACCAGCTATATCATGGATATTATATTGAATTACTTTATTCACCATACAAATAAATATTGTCTCAGGCGTGTAATTCTTCTTTAATTTAGTATCTATAATGAATTTAGATAAGTTTTGGTGGTTAGTGTGTTCTTCCATTTCTGTTATTTCAAGCGGTGATATCTTAATTGTGGGAAAGCCATTAATTTTTTTATAAGTTGCAGCAATTACATCAGGTCTTTGAAACTGTCTGTTCATCTGCATAATATAAGCATTATCCTCATGCAGTTTTCTTGCTCCCAGCAGCGACATTGCTCCTTGCATTGCCTCTTTTGCTTTTTTAAATAGATAATGACCCTCTTGTCCTGGGTATTTTTTAAATAGTTCGTTATAGCAGAGGATTACAAAAACGGGATTATACCATTCATACAGTACATAATTATATTTATTCAAGTCAAAATTAAGGGGTATCACATCCGAAGTATATCAAAAAGTGGAGTTCTATGAGGCAAAATAGGAAAACTATATTCTTTCTGAGATATAATAGTTCCGGATATTTTCTACAGCGCGGAGCATGTTAAACGGATGGATCTGGAGTTTCGTTCAGCATGTCGATTATTTCCTGGTCTTTTATTTGGGGAAAACTTTCATAATATGCGCCAACAGCACCAAGAAATGTTTTCGGGATTAAGACGGCAACAAAATCGTCGACCTCCCTCTTAATTTTCTCGGCAGTATCTTTGGGGGAAACTGGAACAGCAACGATAATTTTTTTAGGATTTTGGAGTTTTACTTCTTTTATCGCCGCAGACATTGTAAAACCAGTAGCCAGACCATCATCTACAATAATGACTGTTTTGTTTTTTATGGTTAAAAGATCTTTATTACCCCAATATATCATCCGTCGCCTTTGCGCTTCTTTTGATTGTCTTTCTGCTTCTTCATGAAGCCATTCCGAATCGGCTGTCTGCGCTTCGTCTTCATTTTTTATAATCAGACCGGATTCTGTAATAGCGGCTATGGCATACTCAGAATTGTAGGGGTGACCGATCTTGCGAACAATGATAAGCCCGAGAGGCAAGGACAGCTTGTCAGCAATTACTTTTGCAGTCACAATGCCACCCCGTGGCACTCCCAAGACGATGGTGTTGTTTTGCTGATATTTCTTCAAAAGATCAGCGAGAAGTTTGGCGGCCTCCTGTCGGTTCTTAAATAGGGCTTTGTCCATTTTGGTTTAGTATTAATCATTATATGATTGTTTTCAACAATATAAAACTTTAAATATTTGATTATTGTCGTTTCGGTTCGTGTACTATCAGGGGAGCAATAAACCACTGATTATTGTAACATGAAGATAATGAAAGTAGAGAAAAGATTAGATTTTTTAAAGCCTCGGCTACTTAATGTTTTGCTTACTTTCCTCGTTTTGTGTTTACCCTGGCTCAGGGAACAGTATAATTATGGAGAATACGTTACTTACTATAGACCAATAGTGGTCATGATCAATTATTTTCAGAAACCTCAACAGCCGCACCTTCTTTTGATTATGGCAATATTTATCTCGGCGGTTTACTTTGTTGTATCTTTAGTTATTCTGAGTGTATCGAAATTTATATTTCCTCTTTTTAAAAGTCGAAGATTTATGTTGAAAAATAAAAATAAGATCCTTTTGCTGATAATTTTTATTATTCTGTTTTTAATTTTAGCCTTTTATTTCAGCCAAAAAAAGGCAAAGACCGGATCGTTCATCATTGATGATTTTTCAAATGATTATTACGGAAAACTACAAATGGAAAAACCAGAGCAAACTTCCGGTAAGGGAAGTATCGCCATCTACAATAAAAAGACTCGTGCTGAAATTATAAAGGTTGACTCAGAAAAATTAGCTATTACCCTCCATAAAGGGAAGGTCAAAGCTAACATTCTTGAATTGCCCTATGGCGAGCAAAGCGTAATCATCTATGATGATTTTAATTTTGATGGGCTAAAAGATTTTGCCATTATGGACGGGCAAAAAAGCTGTTATCACGGTCCCTCTTTTAAGATTTATTTAGCTCGTGACGCAAACTTTATTTTTAATGAAGATTTTACTCGACTGGCGCAAGAATATTGCGGTATGTTTCAGGTTAACAAAGATGAAAAAAAGATTTATACCGTGACAAAAAGCGGGTGCTGCTGGCACGAATCTTCCGAATTTGCGGTTGAGAATAATAAACCAAAAGCAGTAAGCATTACGACAGAGGATATAACAATTGATCATTTTAAAGTAACTACCACAAAAAAACTTATCAATGGCAATTGGGAAGAAACCACTGAAAAAAACCAGTTATAATGTTGACATATGAAACATTATGTCTGCACCGGAGGCTGTCAGGGTGTTTCGGATAATCCGGGCACATGCCAGATGGCTACGTGCCCAAAGCACGGCTTGCCCCTGCTTGAGTGCAATTGCGTGGACGGGAAACACGAAGAAGCCTTTAAAAAACAATAATAATCTGCTAAAATTGATCCATGCGGTTTATTTTTTACAGCTTCCTTATCTATCTATTTATTCTCCCCGCTCCGGCATATGCATATCTTGATCCGGGCAGCGGCAGCTATGTATTGCAGATGGCATTTGGATTGTTTATCGGTTTGAGTTTTCTTTTCAGGTCATCGCTCAAACGTTTAATTGTTTTTATTAAAAACACAATTTTCAGAAAAGATGAAGGCCTCCGAAAAGATAAAGCCGATTAGCAGTTCATTTCGTGACCCGAGCGGAACTGTCTTTTACCAAGATGGTTTAATATATAGAACAGTCAATTTTGAATACAAAGAATATTATGACCATCTGATAAATTCCGGCCTCTATGACCAATTGGTCAAATTGAAGTATCTGATTCCCCACAAAGAGATAAAAATTAGAAAAAAAGATAAAGATATCTACAAGATCATTAAGCCCCAAAAGATCCCCTTTATCAGTTATCCGTATGAGTGGACTTTTTCCCAACTTAAAGATGCGGCGCTGCTCACTCTGGCAATCCAAAAGCTGTCTCTAAAACATGACATGTCTCTCAAAGACGGAAGCGGTTTCAACATCCAGTTTGTTGACGGAAAACCTATTCTTATAGATACCCTGTCATTTGAGAAATATCAAAAGGATAAGCCTTGGAAGGCATACGGCCAGTTTTGCCGCCTTTTTTTATCCCCTCTTGCTCTTATGGTATATCAAGACGCCACTCTTGGCCGACTGTTAAGGTTATATCTTGACGGGATCCCTCTTGAGATCGCCAGTAAACTCCTGCCTCCAAGCTCTTATTTAAATCTTTCTATCCTTGTCCATATCCATCTGCATGCCAGAAGCAGTCGGTATTATGCCGATAAGCCTGAAAGCGGTAAACAAGCAAGGCTGTCAAAAGTCACCCTTGCGGGTATAATAGAAAATCTAAACAGCGCCATAAACAATCTCAAGTGGAAATTGAAGAAAACAGAATGGTCGGATTATTATCACTTCTCAAACTATTCTTCTTCCGCCTTTGAGCATAAAGAGCGTATCTTCAAACACTTCTTAAAGATCGCTAAAGTTAAAAATATGTGGGATATGGGTGCCAATACCGGACACTTCAGTAAAATTGCGGAAAGTTTTGGGATAAGAACTATCGCTTTTGACAGTGATATAGCGGCAATAGAACAATTATATCTGGATTGTAAAAATGCAAACAGGAAATTGATTCTTCCTTTATTCGTAGATATCACCAATCCCAGCCCCAGTATCGGTTGGGAAAGCAGGGAACGTCTCTCCATGATTGACCGGGGATATACCCCTCTCGTTTCGGCGTTGGCCCTCATTCATCACCTTTCCATCGGACAAAACATCCCGTTTGAAAATCTCTCGAACTTTTTCCAAAAGATATGTCGGTGGTTAATCAATGAGTTTATCCCGAAAGAGGATTCACAGATTAAAAAAATGCTGATAAACCGGAGAGATATATTTACTCTATATACCCAGACTAATTTTGAAAAGGTATTCTCGGAACAATTCATCCTTTGCAAAAAAACAAAACTAAAAGACTCCTTGAGAGTGATGTATCTTTTTAAACAATGATTTTCCACATGTTCATATTTGCTGTTTGCCCGATTGTTTTTTTGTACGCTCTCAATATAAGGGAAACACCCCTAAGTGATACAGTTTTACCAATCATTTTGGCTTTAATACTCTGTCTGATGTTTTTCCTGATCGCCAAGTTATTATTAAAAAATAACCAAAAAGCGGCTTATCTCACTTCAGTTTTTCTGATACTTTTTTTCAGTTACGGACATCTGTTTGATTTCCTAAGAACGACACCACTGGATAAGATTATCCATGGCAAGCAGCTTGTTATCTTCTCAATTTATATTATTATTTTCTCGGTTGCGGCGTTTAAAACATGGAGAAGTAGAAAATCTTTTCTTCGTCTGACAAAGATATTAAATATCATTTCCATCATCTTAATTTCAGTACCTCTTTTTATGATTACTTCTTTCTTCATCAGGAATTTTTTTGTCAAATTGCCGGTTACTGAAATTTCCAGCGGAGAAAAATTTGATAAAAGCAAAGTTCGCAGTAATGAAAAACTTCCTGATATCTACTATATTATTCTTGACCGCTACGGAAGGGAAGATACTCTTAAAAGAGCGTTTAACTATGATAATACCGACTTCTTATCTGTTCTTGCCGGGAAAGGATTTTATATTACTCCCAAATCCCGGGCAAATTATGCTGACACCGCTCACTCTTTAGTCTCATCTTTAAATATGACCCATCTTAATTATCTCAGTGTTCTAGGTAAACAGAACTATACTGACTGGAATCTTTTATTTAAAAAAGTAGCAAACAACGAAGTCCTGCAAACTTTGAAATCTTTAGATTACAAGACTATTCAATTTGGTTCCTGGTGGATACAAAGCAAAGTAAACAGCTATGTGGATATGAATATAAACATTGATACCACTCCGGGATTCCACTATCTTATTTTAAGCAAAACCATGCTCCATCCTATAAGAGTCAAGTTGGGTATGATGCATTATTTTTTGGAAGAACAATGGGAAAGAGAACAGATGAAATTCAAAAAACTGAAAGAAGTAGCCTATCAGAAAGGGCCAAAGTTCGTCTTTGCCCATTTTCTTATCACACATCCACCCTACACGTTTCGAGCTGATGGAAGTTATTTAGATGAAAACAGTCAAAAGGACATGTCCAACAAAGAAAAATATTTATATTGCCTGAAATATACCAACAAGGAAATTCTTGCATTTGTTGATCATCTTCTGCAAAACAAGGATAACTATAATCCAATTATTATCATCCAGGCAGATGAAGGACCTTATTCCGACCGGATCGGTGAAGACAATAAAAACTTCGACTGGTCTTCGGCAACTGATGACGAAATTGCGGAAAAGTTGGGGATATTAAATGCCTATTATTTCCCCGGCGGTGGAGACAAACTGCTTTATCCGTCCATCAGTCCGGTAAATACCTTTAGAATTGTCTTCAATTATTATTTTGGCCAAAAATACCAGATGTTAAGTGACGACAGTTTCCTCTCAAATATGAATCAGCCTTATGTGTTTGTTCCAGTAAAGAAGTAAGTAAACCTTGTAACTACCGCGACTGTTGCGGTAAGAACTACAAATGATGTATAAGAGAAAAGAAAAGAAAAGAAAGAGGATTAAAATATGAAAATACAGGTACTCGGTTCAGGTTGTCCAACCTGCAAAAACCTTTATGAGCTGACCCAAAAGGCCGTCTCCGAAATGAAACTGGGAACTCAAGTCGAGTATCTGACCGGAAGGGAAGGCATGCAAAAAATTATTGAACTGGGAGCCATGAGCAGCCCTGTCCTTTCGGTCAACGGCCGGATTGCCATGACCGGATTTACACCCGATATAGAAAAAATTAAGGAGAAAATCCAAAAAGTTTTGGCAGAAAAATAAGCTATGGATTTATTTGCTCCGGTTCAATCATTTGCAGATATTGTCACCTACCAATGGCTGGGAATTGCCGCAGATTCCTATTTAGCTCAAGCCGTCAATTACTTCGTCTACGACACCATCAAAATCGGGATATTGTTTATCCTCATCAACTACCTCATGGCCATTATCCGCTACTACTTCCCCATCGAACGGGTAAGGGATATCCTGACTAAAAGGCGCTGGTATGGTTTGGAATATTTACTGGCCGCCTTGTTGGGAGTGATTACTCCCTTTTGCTCCTGTTCGTCAATTCCCCTTTTCATTGGCTTTATTTCCGCCGGAATCCCCCTTGGGGTGACTTTTACTTTCCTCATCAGTTCGCCTCTGGTGAATGAATCATCGCTTTATCTTTTTCCGGCCATTTTCGGTTGGAAGATCAGTCTTCTTTATAACCTAGTCGGAATCGGGATCAGTATTTTGGGCGGGATGCTGATACAAAAGTTAAAAATGGAAAAATATATCCAGCCGGAATTTTTGAAGTTCAAATCCAAAAAACAGGTGGAGGGCAAATATAAAAATGAGAAGATCCCTTTTGCGGATTTAGTCAGACTTTGGTCAAAGGAAGCCATGGATATCACCAAAAAAGTTTTTCCTTATGTCGTCCTGGGAGTAGGTCTCGGAGCTCTCATTCACGGATTTATCCCGGAAAGCTTGATTACCAAATATCTCTCCATAAGAAGTTGGTATACTATCCCGGTCGCCACTCTTTTGGGCGTTCCCCTTTACGCCAATTCCGTCAGCATCATTCCTGTCATCGAAGCGCTGGTGGGAAAAGGTATCCCTATGGGTACGGCACTGGCTTTCATGACGGCCACGGTCACCCTTTCACTTCCGGAAGCTTTGATTTTGAAAAAACTGATGAAGTGGCCGCTTCTAATCACCTTTTTCGGGATTACGATTTTGGGAATAATGCTGATCGGCTACTTGTTCAACATCGTGGGTTGATCACTTCAGACGGTATCTTGTACCTCTTCCCAAGCCTATCCTTTCAATTTTATTGAGTCTAAGAAGCTTATTAAGCACTTGATTGACTGTCGGACGGGAAACATGGGTATTTTGGGAAATTGCCAGCGGTGTAGTTTCTTCTGTTTTTCGCATAAAGTTCCATACTTCCAGCTGTAGCGGTGATAATATTTTTTCCATTGTTTCCGTACTAAGTAGATTAACGGCCATTTGCGCTTGCAGAAGAATAACTTTTATCAGGAATTTTAACCATGGAATAATGCTTTCTTTTTTTGAGTGAAAAGTTTTTTGACTGTTTCGTAAAGCCAAATAGTAGTCGGGCTTATTATCCTCAATCAGCTTCTCGTGGGAAACGTAAGGCATGTATAAATATCCTTCCTTCAGAAGAAGAAAATTGGCCAATATCCGTGATAATCTGCCGTTTCCGTCTTGAAACGGATGAATCTGCAAAAATTCCACAATAAAATTTCCGATGGTCAAAACAGGATGATAAGTTTTATCTTTTAATCTCTCGACTGTCCATTTAATTAATTCCTGCATGGCAATGGGTGTCAGGTAGGCAGGCGTAGTATCGAACAAAACGCCGATGGACTGGCCTTTTTCATTTACCATATGTACTTTGTTTTCCATGGTTTTATAGTTGCCCCTGTGTTGTTTATCCTTTTCCACATATTTCAACATTTCTTTATGGAAGTGTTTAATCGCGCTTTCATTAAAAGTTAGACTTGGCCATGAATCAAAAACATTTTGCAGAAGTTCAAAGTATCCTTTTACTTCCTGCATGTCACGGTCTTTAAATTTTTCAATTGAGATGCCGCGCATCAGTTTTTCTATATCTTCATCCGACATGAGTGCTCCTTCTATGCGCGTTGAGGCTCCGGTTGAGGTAATCAAAACAGAACGTTTCAAGCGGGTAACAACCTGGGGATGGAGACGGGCTCCGGCTGTCCACCGGCCTTTTAATTCATCTATCAAGGCGATATCTTTCCAGACGTCTCCGGGGATGTTGTGTAATCTTAAATCAAGTTTATACATATATTCGTGAAGGGTATATATTGACTATATAAGATTATAGAAGATTATATAAGATTAGTCAAGCTATAATCCCTTATTTACAGCGACTGTTTATTTCTTTTATGATGGAAATAATCGGCGAATAATTAAAAATGACATTATTCCAAGCTCTCATTTTATCCCTGGTTGAAGGTATTACCGAATTTCTGCCGATTTCATCAACCGGACATTTGATTTTGGCCGGCAAACTTCTTAACATCCCACAGACGGAGTTTGTCAAAAGCTTCGAGATTATTATCCAGCTCGGTGCCATCCTGGCAGTTGTCTTTATCTATTTCCCCACTCTCAAAAAAGACTTTCACCTTTGGAAAAAAATCCTGGTCGCTTTTATACCGACCGGTATTTTTGGTTTTCTGCTTTATAAAATCGTCAAGAAATTCTTGCTCGGAAATTTAACTATTGTTGTTATCTCTCTTTTCTTAGGCGGTATTTTAATGTTAGTCCTGGAAAAAATTTTTCAGTCGCAAAAAGATAAAGTCGTCAAGCTTAACCAGCTGAATTACCCAAAAGCCGGACTGATCGGACTCATCCAATCCATCTCGATGATCCCCGGCGTCTCCCGTTCAGCCGCCACTATTTTCGGCGGCATGTCTGTAGGACTGGAGCGGAAAACGGCGGTGGAGTTTTCTTTTCTCCTGGCCATCCCGACCATGCTGGCGGCTACCGGTCTGGATCTGGTCAAAACCGGTTTCCAATTTCAGGGAAATGAATATTTATTGTTGGGAGTAGGCTTCACCGGTGCTTTTTTCTCGGCCTTGGCGGCGGTGAAATATTTACTAAAGTACATCCAAAACCACAATTTTGTCTATTTTGCCGTTTACCGGATCGTTCTGGCCATTGCTTTCTTGCCTTTTCTTTGAACTTTTTATTCGAGGTAATCTTTTAATTTCTTACTTCTGGACGCCCCGCCAAATTTCTGCGGAAATTACGCGGGGTAAAGATGTCTATTCTAAATAATCTTTGAGTTTTTTTGATCTAGATGGATGGCGGAGCTTCCGAAGGGCTTTCGTCCCACACAATCTTACTTCTCGCCTGTTCCGTACTATTCGTACACGGCTCGAAGAGCGATTCGGCGGGACTTCGGCGTCAATATCTGTTATTCTAGATAGTCTTTTAATTTCTTAGATCTACTGGGGTGTCTAAGCTTTCTCAGCGCCTTTGCTTCAATCTGCCTGATCCGCTCGCGGGTGACGCCAAATTCCACGCCGACTTCCTCCAAGGTCCGCGGCCGGCCGTCTTCCAAACCGAAGCGTA
This sequence comes from Candidatus Microgenomates bacterium, assembly GCA_022866885.1. GTDB lineage: Bacteria > Patescibacteriota > Microgenomatia > 2-02-FULL-39-11 > 2-02-FULL-39-11 > JALHWS01. The sequence continues at coordinate 11,861 of JALHWS010000194.1, forward strand.
AAATCAGGACTCTTTTTTCCCGATCTGACAAGGTATGAAGCACTTCGTCAATGTGTTCTTTCAAAAGCTCCCTTGAAGCGGAGTCATAAGGTGACGGTTGGGTAGTATCCTGGATGAAATCGCCCAAAAGCGAATCCTCGTCATCGCCAACCGGAGTGGCCAGGGAAGTCGGCTCCTGGGAGACTTTCATTATCTCGCGGACTTTTTCCACCTCGATTTCCATCGCATGAGCAACTTCTTCCGGCATCGGTTCACGACCCAATTCCTGCATCAGCTTTCTGGAGATTTTCAAATATCGGTTGATCGTCTCAACCATATGGACCGGAATGCGGATTGTCCTGGCCTGATCGGCAATTGCTCTGGTAATTGCCTGCCTAATCCACCAGGTGGCGTAAGTGGAAAATTTATAGCCTTTGCGCCAGTCATATTTTTCCACCGCCCTGATCAAGCCCTGGTTGCCTTCCTGAATAAGATCAAGAAGAGAAAGACCGCGGCCGATGTATTTTTTGGCGATAGAGACGACTAAGCGGAGGTTGGACTCAATCAGTTTTTGTTTGGCGGCTCTCTCCCCTTTTTCGTAGCGTTTGGCCAAATCGATCTCGTCAGCAAACTTGAGAAGGGGTGTCCGGCCGATTTCTTTAAGATACATCCTAACGGGGTCGGAAATTCCTCCTTCGTGCATAACCGTCAACGATTCCAGTTCTTTCTCAAGCTCGGTAACGGTTTTTTGGGCTTCTTTTTCTTCTTCATCGGAAAGAGTCTCGAAAACGTCGATCTGAGCTTTGATCAGTTGGACATAAAGCTCATCCAACTCAATAAGGTGGTCTTCGGGTTTGGGGAAAATGGCCAGAATCTCATCCTGGGTGATAAAACCGTTTTCCCGGCCTTCTTTGATCAGAGCTTTTACCGAATCAGAAATAGTACTTTTGGCTTTTGTCATAAAACAATTTTATCTTAAATCAGCTTGATTTATCAAGCTCATCTATTTCCTTTATCAATTGCCGCTGGATTTCCTGTAATTTCCCTGTTTCTTCCTGCTCTTCTTCTTTTCCCAATTGTTTTATTTTAGTCGAAAGAGTGTTGATTCTCCTTCGAAGGGTAATTACCTTGATATTTTTGGCGGTATATGACAATTCTTTCTGAAAATGCTTGTCATCAGACAAGACCTGGTTTATATCTACCAAATAGGCTTTGTCGAACGTCAAAACCAGCTCGGGAGGTAAGCTTTTACCAAAAATCTTTATGTCAAACTGTTCATGTTTCTTGAAATAATTGCCAAGCTGCAG
>JALHWS010000195.1 GCA_022866885.1 Candidatus Microgenomates bacterium
AACTTATATCAGAAATGGAAAGGAGCTACCATCGGCATCAACCTGACCAGCGTTCTTCGCATGGATACAGAGCTTATCGATGATACTGTTTCCTCTATGGCTACCAGTATCGATATCCCCGCAGAAGATGCCCTTTTTCAGTTTGAGAAAGGCAAAGTCGCTGTTTTCAAAATATCAAAACCGGGCCGGCAATTGGATCAGAAGCAGACGAAACAACTAATTGCTTCCTATATCGATACCTTAAATAACCAAACGCAGTTTGAGCCGCAAAACATCACTATTGACCTGCCGGTGAAAACCGTCCGGCCGCAGATCACGACCGAGGATTCCAATAATTTTGGTGTCAAAGAACTTTTAGGCGTCGGCACTTCCAAATATGCCGGTTCAATCCCCGGTCGGGTCCATAATATTGTTTTGGCGGCTTCCCGGATCAACGGCCACCTGATACCCCCCGGCGAAATTTTTTCTTTTAACGATACCTTGGGAGACGTCTCAGGGAGTACCGGTTTCCAGCCGGCTTATATCATCAAAGACGGCCGGACAGTCTTGGGAGACGGTGGTGGTGTCTGCCAGGTCTCAACCACACTTTTTAGGGCAATATTAAACGCCGGTTTACCGATTACTGAACGCCATGCCCATTCGTACCGGGTCAGTTATTATGAACAGGGTACCCCTCCGGGTATTGACGCCACCGTCTTTGCTCCCAGCTATGACTTGAAATTCAAAAATGACACCCAAAATTATATCCTTATCCAGGCCAAACCGGATCCGGGTAATTTCGCTTTAGCCTTTGAAATGTACGGGACCAATGATGGAAGAAAGGCGGAAATCTCCAAATCGGCGATCACTTCCCAAACTCCGCCGCCGCCGGATCTTTTTCAGGATGACCCAACCTTGCAAACAGGCGTCGTCAAACAGGTTGATTGGAAAGCCTGGGGCGCTAAAGTCAACTTTGATTATAAAGTCACCAGAGACGGAGAAACGCTGATCCAAACCACTTATTATTCCAATTACCAGCCCTGGCAAGCGGTCTTTCTGCGAGGAACTAAGACTTAATTGTCAGTCCAATCAGATTAAAAAAATTCCCTAAACGGTTTAATCCATCCTGTTGATTAATTTTTTGCATCAACTCCTGACCCTGTTTTTTTATCTCGGCCAAATTTTGGGAACCGCTGTCTTTCTCCGTTTGCGGCCTTCGTGACAGAACCAGCGAATAATCATCCAGATATTCCACTTTCCAATTTCCGTCTTTAATAATCCTTTTGATGAATTCTTTAGCCCAGGGTGTGGCATCCGTATGAGGAAAAATAATCGTCTGGAATTTATACTTCCGGTCGATCTCCTGCCAGACTTCTTCTTTTTCCTGCATCGGGATATAGGTTTTTTGGAAAAAGTCAGCCGGATAAGCTTCCGGCCGGCCGTCGACAAAGACTCTTTCCCCCGGATACAACCGGTAAATCAGGTAACTGCCGTTGTCAAAACTATTGTAGATCGGACCTTTTAAGTTGTTGGCCAAAAAATAATCAAGCGCCCCTTTTTCCCCGCTGACTTGTCCCAAACCAAACCTCACCGGTGCGCTGTAAACATAATAATATTTATTGGAGACCGTCAGATATATTTCCCATAAGATAAAAATCACCATCACTAAAACGGAAAAAATCTGCACTAGTTGAAAATTTTCTTCCGGAATGATTTTCTTTTCTTTGATTTTTTCCAAAAGATAACTGATCCCCAAAGAAGCCGGATAAATTAAAGAAATGGCGAAAAAAGGGAAATGCCGTACCGCCAACCAGGATAAAATCAGCAAAAATCCTGCTGTCAACAACTCAAAATATTTCTTTCCGAAAATCAGAAGCGGCAACACACCAAGAAATATTATTGTCGAAATTTTGAAATAGAAAAGGGCATTATTTTTTATCATTGAAGAAAGAAAAACGACCGACTGGTTTTCAACGATCGAATATCCGTAATTTTGGAAAATCCGGAAAGGGTATAAAGCGCCATTTACGCCGTATGGGTTTATCAAAACCGACACGGCTAACGCTAATCCTATATATAGATACTGCTTTCTGAATTTTGCCTTAAATATCCTGTCCAGCGCGAAACAGCCGAAGACCGCCAAACCGTAAACAAAACTGATGTGCAGATTTATCCAAAGGATTTCGGCAAAAGGTAATAACCAGATCCAATTCCCCGGTTTTTCTTTTTCTCTGTATAAAATGACTAAAAAAATCGCGAAAAACAAAAAGGCAAAAATTTCCGGCCGGATCTGTGTCCGGTCACGCAAAATCTCGACGGCTAAAAATCCGGAGATCAGATATGCCAATCCGTCTGCCCGTCGAACCGAAAAGAACGAGATGAAACTAACGGCGGCCATTACCAAACATACTTTCAGGATAATCAAACCATTGATGGAAAAAGCCGCTTCAACAAGGTAAAATAACACTTGGCTTCCCCAATGATGATCGATAACGGGGAATTCGGGATAGGTATAGGAAAATAAATTTGTGCCTGGGATTTCTCTGGTCTGCCAGATTATTTTTCCCAAAGTCAGATGGCGGCCCAGGTCTTGTAAGATGGCTCCGTCCGAATGGAAAAAAACGACAAAGGTAAAAAGTAATACAATAAATAAAAGCGGGTATTTATACAGTTTCATTTCAGTTTGAAGATATGGCAAAAATCATTTCTTTACAAGAGGTAAAAAAAATACCTAACCTCGTTTTGGTCGGCGGCTGCTTTGATCTTCTCCATCCCGGTCATTTGCGTTTCTTCCGTGCGGCCAAAAAAAAGGGTGAAAGACTGGTTATCCTTTTGGAAAGTGACCTTAAGGCAAAAAAACTGAAAGGGAATTCCCGTCCGATTTTTAACCAAAAAGAAAGGGCGGAAATGCTAGCCTCACTTGAGATTGTTGATTATGTGATCTTTTTACCATATCTTAAAAACGATCTGGAATACGACAATCTTATCCGGCAAATCAAACCGGCAGTCATCGCCGCCACCGGAAATGATCCGCTTTTAACCCGCAAAAAAAACCAGGCTGAAAATTTCGGGGCGGTTTTACGGATTATTCCTTTTTTCAAAAATTATTCATCTTCAAAACTGGCAAAAATCTTAGGATTGGACTGAAATTTATGATTATCTTGGGAATTGAAACATCATGTGACCCCACAAAAGCTTACTTCGTCTCGTGGTTTACATCCACGCAGACGAAGAGCGCTTAGCGGGGCAAGTGAGACCTATGATTATTTTAGGAATTGAATCCAGTTGTGACGAAACAGCTTGTGCGATTGTAAAAGACGGAAGAGAAATTCTCTCCAGCGTGGTTTCTTCTTCAAAAGACCTGCATACAAAAACCGGCGGGATAATTCCGGAAATAGCCGCCCGGGAACAGGTCAAGTGCATGATACCGGTAATTAATTTAACAATGAAACCTGCCTGCGCAGGCAGGCAATGTTCCAATGTTACAATGAACCATATCGACGCGATTGCTGTAACTGTCGGTCCCGGACTGATCGGATCATTATTAGTCGGCGTGGAAACGGCCAAAACGATCGCTTATCTGACCGGCAAACCCCTAATTCCGGTCAATCATGTTTTTGCTCATCTTTATGCCAATTGGTTAAACGTCGAACAACCCCCTTCTTTTCCGGCCATTGCTTTAGTTGTTTCCGGCGGACACACGGAATTATTTTTGATGAAAAATCACCGGGAGATCAAATGGCTCGGCGGGACCCGTGATGACGCGGCCGGGGAAACTTTTGACAAAACTGCCAGGCTGTTGGGGTTGGGTTATCCGGGAGGACCGGCTATAGCCGCTGAAGCGGCGAAACATATAACATATAACATAAAACATATAACAAAGAACCAAATAAAACTGCCGAGACCGATGATGCATGAAGAAACTTTTGATTTCTCTTTCTCCGGACTGAAGACTGCGACACTTCGGGAAGTAAATAAATTAAAAACAATTTCACAATTTAACAATTTAACAATTACACAATTATCATTTGAAATTCAGGAGGCCATCACTGATGTGCTCGTTGATAAAACCCTGAAAGCCGCCGAAAAATATAAAGTCAAATCTATATTACTTGGCGGTGGAGTAGCCGCTAATCTACGATTAAAAGAAAAAATTCAATTCATAATTCATAATTCAAAATTCATAATTCCCGCTTTTATTCCTCCTCCTTCGCTTTGCACTGACAACGCCAGCTATATCGCCAGTTTCGCCTACTTTCATAACCACCCGATACCCTGGCAGGAAATCCAAGCCCGACCTGATCTGGAAGTTGAAGTTGGGTAGCCTGGAGGATATACCCCTTCTTACCCGAATCCCGATTTAATCGGGATCGGTTTAGAAGGAGTTATACCCGTAGCAGTATCAAGCATGGAGGGTATATAATAAGCGAAATTAATCATTTAAAAAATGGATAAAGTTTATAATGCCAACACGATTGAGGACAAATGGTACCAGCTTTGGGAAAAGGCCGGCTATTTCACTCCCAAAATTGATAAAGACAAAAAAGCCCTGCCTGCCGGCAGGCAGGCTTTCTCCATTCTCCTTCCGCTGCCAAACGCCAATGACCCGATGCACATGGGGCATGCTCTTTTTACCATCCAGGATATCATGATCCGCTATCACCGGATGTTGGGTGACCCCACCCTTTGGCTTCCTGGAGCTGACCATGCCGGGATAGAAACCCAGTTTGTCTTCGAAAAGCATTTGGCAAAACAAGGGAAAAGCCGTTTTGATTTTGACCGAAGTACCCTCTATAAATTGATTTGGGAATTCGTGGAGAAAAACCGGGCCATTAATCGCGACCAGCTCAAAAAACTCGGTTTTTCCCTTGACTGGACCAGATACCACTACAGTCTTGAGCCGGAAATCGTCGAAAAAGTGATGGAGACTTTCAAGAAACTCCACCAGGACGGTTTGATTTACCGCGGTGAGCGGATCGTCAATTTCTGCACCAAATGTGGCACTGCTTTTTCCGATCTGGAAATCGAGTATGTTGAAAGAAAAGATCCGCTCTATTATATAAAATACGGTCCTTTTATCCTGGCAACCACCAGACCGGAAACCAAATTCGGCGATACGGCAGTGGCTTTCCACCCGGGCGATAAAAGATACATGAAATATCTGGGGCAAGAAATAGAAATCAGAGGCGTTAACGGTCCTTTTAAAGTCAAAGTGGTCGCCGACGAGGCGATTGACCCCAAATTCGGCACAGGGATCGAGAAAGTCACTCCCGGACACGATGCTATGGATTTTGAAATCGGCCAAAGGCACAACTTACCCATCAAAAAAGTCATTAACCTGAACGGCCGGTTAAATGAACTGGCCGGTAAGTTTGCCGGCATGAAAGTGGCGGAAGGAAGAAAGGCCGTTTTCGCCGCCATGGAGGTATTGGGCTTGATTGACCATGTTGATGAAAATTATCTCCACAATGTGGCCACCTGCTACCGCTGTCATACGACAATTGAGCCAATGGTCATCCCCCAATGGTTTATCAAAATGAAACCGCTGGCAAAAGCAGCCATTGATGCGGTGAAAACCGGACGGACAAAAATCGTTCCCAAAAAAAGGTTTGAGAAAATGTATTTTGACTGGCTGAAAAATATCCGCGACTGGAACATCTCCCGCCAAATTGTCTGGGGACCGAGAATCCCCGTCTGGTATTGTCTGAACTGTAACGGGGAAATAAAAATTAATTTTATAAATAAGCAGAGTGAAAGGATCAATGATACTTACCGCCATCTCAAAGATAAATACACTTTTGAAGAAATCAATGCTGGGCTGCAGTCGATGATGGCTGATAAAGAAGCGAGTTATCAATTGTCTGACGGAAAATGCCTTAAATGCCACGGCACTAATATCTTGCAGGAAACCGACACTTTTGACACCTGGTTTCTTTCCGGCCAGTGGCCGCTGACAACTTTGGGCGCTGATTTCCAATATTTTTATCCGACCAGCGTCCTGGATACCCTTTGGGATATTCTCTTTTTCTGGGTGGCCAAGATGATGATTTTGGGACTCTATGTCACCGGTGAAGTGCCTTTTAAAGTCATTCATCTGCACGCCAGGGTGGTTGACAAGTTCGGCCAGAAGATGAGTAAAAGCAAAGGCAACGTCATTGATCCTCTGGAAATTACCCAAAAATACGGCGCCGACGCTTTGAGATTTGCTTTAGTAATGGGAGTGGCACCGGCCAGCGACATTTGTTTAAGCGAAGAAAAGATCGTCGGCATGAGGAATTTCACCAACAAACTTTGGAACATCGGCCGGTTTATCAGGATGAACATGGATGCTTATAAAGAACAGAATATTTCTTTGACTGATTTTAAAAATATAAAAAATACATTAAAAACAGAAGATAAAAAAATCAGTAAGTATCTGGATAAGCTTACCAAAGACGTCACTAAATCAATTGACAACTACCATTTCGGCCGGGCGGCCGAAGACCTTTACACTTTTATCTGGCATACACTGGCAGACAAACATCTTGAATTGGTTAAAGACAGGTTAAAAAATATGGACAAGAAGGCCCTGGTAACATTGATCCATATTTACACCACCAGTCTGAAACTCCTTCATCCCTTCATGCCGTTTATTACCGAAGAAATAAACCAGCAGATCAATCTTTGGGATTCCACTCCCCTGATCATCTCCCCCTGGCCGGAAAATTAATTCAATTAATGATGATATAATTATCGTATGGATCAGGTACTCACTTGTCCTATATGTAGAAATAGTATTGATCTGACGGATTTTTTCTGCCGGGCTTGCGGAGCACCGTTGAAAGAAAAACCGCTCTCTATCTCATTATTTAAACAATTGTCACTCTATGCCCTTAGTGTTCTTCTGCCACCCTTCGGGCTTATCCCGGCCATCAAATATCTCCGGCAGGAGGACAGCAAAGCAAAACAAGTCGGGATTATTGCC
>JALHWS010000196.1 GCA_022866885.1 Candidatus Microgenomates bacterium
CCTCCGTAGTTCATGCCGGTTATGCCGATCAAGCTGTCCCAGATATTCTTCCCAGGTTACCGGAAGCTCCAGATACGGCGCCGCATCCACTTCTTCTATCTTTCCTCCTAATTCTCTCAAAATCCCCAAACTCGGCGAATCTTCTCTTATGAAGTTCAGATCTAACTTTTCGTTTTGAATTTTGATCCGCCAGCTGGCGGATGAATTTTGAATTTGATTAATGATAGCTTCCCATACTTCTTTTTCTCTACCACTAAGGGCAATGATGTTCCCGAAGTCGCTGACTTTATTGTTACCCAAAACCTCCGCCACGCCCAAAAACTGCAGGGAATTTTCTTTTTTCAAAAAAGGGGCAATGCCGATCAATTTATCGCCCTCATATACTCCCAAAATCAGTTCCTCTACCGGAAAATGCTTCAGCCAAAGCTTGAGCCATTCTCTCGTCTGGAAAAAGGTGGCGGTTTTACTCTTTTCTATCAAAGCGTTCCAATCGATGGGATCATTAAATCTTATTTGTTTAATAATAAGCATGATAGGAAATATAAATATTACCTGCTTGTCACTTTCTTATCAAAAGAGGCTATTTGCCAATCCAAATTCTTTTTCAAATGAAGAAGATATAGATCAGTATAATCAAGATTTGAAGTTGTCATCTCTTCTAATATTTCCACCAGTTGCTGCTTTTTAACCTCCAATAACTTGATATTTTTTATAGAGATGAGTTTTAAGATTGATGGTATATATTTATCTCTTTTCTGTTCATAAAAGTGCTCCAATATCCAAATCAATTCATTCACTACCAGAATACTTAACAATCCAATGGCTTTTTTCTCTTCAATCTGTTTAAACAGCTTTCGGGCTTCCTCAAGTTGTGCTGGAATATCACCTATAAGAAGTCTGAGGATGTAGTTGGTATCTATGAGAACAGTCTTTGTTTGTTTCATTTGTTCACCAGTTTGGCTGCCACTATTTTCTTTGTAGATGATAAGACCTTGGTATAAGGGATGCCTTTCTTAGCTTCACTTATTTCTATACTGTTTGCCAGGGAATCAACAATGCTTTTACCGGCCGGTTTGAGTTGTATCTCCCCTTCTTTTGCTTCAACCAATAATTTCTCGCCGCTTTGCAGTCCCAAAAGCTCCAGCATGAATTTCGGCAGGGTAATCTGGTTTTTGATGGAAATGGTAGTGGTTATCATTCTGCTTTAATTTTATTAAATTACTTTACTTTTGTCAATAAGTAAAGCAAATATAGAAAAAGTTAGGTCAAAACAAACTCATCTGTTCTTTTGTTTCTGCTTTCTTGTCTTCTTTTTCTACCTCTTTCCAGATTTTTACTTTCCCGAAAACGCCGTCATAACCCGGGTCAACCGCCATGTCGTTGTTTCTTACTTTTTCAATCGCCTCTCCTACTCTTTCTCCGGAAATATTTTTTATTTTTTTGATGTCAGTATTCAACAAAACCTCAAACTCTCCGCCAAAACCGTCAGTTAACTTTTTGTACTCATTTTGGACTACTTGTCCGGTCGGCATGCCACCCAATGCTTCACTTAAAATCTCCTGCAACGGCACCAGCATCACGTAAGGAGGTCTATCAGGAAACGCTTCGGAAGAGATCATCTTCACTCGCTTTTCCAATCCTTGATTCCCTGTCTTGAGCGCAGTCGAGGGATTAATTCTTAATTCATTCTCCGTTTTCCCCGCCAATTGCTCCACCCGGTGCATTACCCCAATCGTCAGCTTTTTTCCGCAGACC
>JALHWS010000197.1 GCA_022866885.1 Candidatus Microgenomates bacterium
CCCGGGAGAATTTGTCCAATCGATGCTTCGAATTGTTTTTAGTGTAGCCGGAGGAATCGCCTTCCTTTCCGTCCTTTACGGAAGCGCCCTTGTACTGACCTCCTCCGGAGATCCTATTAAACTCCAAAACGGACGGGAAACGGTCGTTTCTTCGCTTATCGGTATCTTCCTCATTATCTTCTCCGTCTTCCTCCTTCGCGTCGTCGGTTATGACATATTAAGAATTCCGGGGTTTCAGTAAAACTATGGTTCTAAAAAAGTGTCTTATATTTTTTCTTGCTTTCTTTCTGTTTTTTCTTGTTATTCCTCAAAAAGCAGAGGCGGCGACGTGTAATTTTACCACTGTCCCTAAAGCGCCCCTGGTTCCTCCTTTTCCAAATAAACAAATTACTTTGACTTTTGATCCTGCACAAATCAGACAGAAATTAACTAATTATCCTCTAGATGATGGAGTATTAAGAATTGGATTTCCCGGAGGACGCTGCGCAAGGGATGAACTTGATAGATATTCTAAAGACCATATAATAAATCCTAATTTTTTAACGAACCCTCCTTCTTATAACATTACGGAAGAATTTCATTATCGTTGTGGAGGATTTTTGGGGACCGGAGATCACGCTTTCGAACTTATTTGGGAGTACCCTGGTGCTGTTGACACAATAAAAGAAGTTATTTGTTCCGGGACTTATAATATTCAAAACCCCGTCACTAATACTTGCGAAGTTGACGTTACAAATGTAACCAGTATCGGCGACGTGAACTCTGAATGGAAAGTGACAAATTCAAAAATTAAATTTGATGGAATAGGATCAATAATCCTTAAAGTTGATAATATAGGAGGAGGAACTACATATTATTCTCCATTCCCGGCAAGTATCGAAAAAAACATTGGAAAAAGAAGTGTCGGCACGCACCAAGTGGAAGTACTTACCGGAAATTTAATCAAACCTGAATTAATGTGTTCAAGAAGTTTTAAGGTTCAACCGGATGGAACACCGGCCCAACCTCTTCCAACTTTTATTCCAACTCCCGCTATTTGCAGCTCAGTTGCCTGTCCCACTGGTTCCTGTTCTGGAGATTGTAGTGTGTGTCCCGGCTGTCCTGATGATCCAAACGGTTCTAAAAATATACCTCAACTTAAACCTATCTGTGATCAACTAACAGACCCTTTTAAAAGCAGCTGTTGGGATTGTATGGCCAGCGGCAACACCACCTGGACGGCCATTGGGTGCATCCCCAATGATTTCAGCGCGGTTATTAGGGACTATGTTTTAGTTGTCGGCATCAGCATAGCCGGCGGCACGTCCTTTTTGTATTTTCTCTACGGTGCTTTCCTGATCCTCACTTCCGCCGGCAACGCCGAAGCCGTTGAAGAGGCTAAACAGATCATCATCTCTGCTCTCTCCGGACTGCTTTTGATAATTTTCTCTATTTTCCTTTTAAGGGTAATCGGCGTGGACATTTTAAGGATACCTGGATTCATTTAAAACAAACTGGACTGATTTGTCTAATTGGACTAATTAGTCTAATATTATGATATGTCTACTCAATTGGCTCAAGTTATTCAGCTGCCCGGAGGGATGACTATCACCGGACCGCTTCCGGCTGGCCAGTTTCCCAACCTCGCTTCCGTTGTCACCCAGGCAATCCCAATCGTTTTCTCACTGGCCGGGATTTTCCTTTTAGTTTTCCTTATCTGGGGCGGACTGGATTACATGCTCAGTATGGGTGATCCGAAGAAAGCGGAAGTGGGGAAAAATAAAATTACGAGTGCTTTAATCGGCTTTATTATTATTTTTGTTTCTTATTGGATTGTGCAGTTGATTGACTATATCTTCAAAATCGGGATTTATTCTCCTTAGAACCTGTTCGAAAAGTGTCATTGCGAGGCCGCAGCCGAAGCAATCCCGTGATACTACAGTAATTCTAATGAGATTGCCACGTCTCCCGCCAAACGCGGGATCCTCGCAAAGACATGGGGTTTTGATATAGGTTATAAGTAAGACTCAACGATACAGATTCCTTTTTCTTATGTGGTTTTCCACTTCCGGAAAAACCAGACCGGAAATGGTTTCCCCTTTTCTGACTCTTTCCCGAATAAGAGAAGAGGAAATATTGCTCAAAAGCAAATTACCGCCGACTTTCTGGAAACCCGGCGGCAGGATCTTGATCGGATAGTCCTTCCGCGGGAAAACCAAAAATTTTATCAGTCGGGAAAGCTTCAGATAATCACGCCAGCGGGTAAACTCCGTCACTACGTCTGACCCGACTACCCAATAGTAGTTATTGTTGTAGTCTCTTACCAATTCCTGCACGACCTGGACGGTATAAGTAACTGTCTCTTTGGCCACCGCAATGGTTGAAAGTTTAAGCCTGCCGGTTTCCAGAAAATGGAGCATTTCCACCCGGTCGGAAGGAGATGCCAGAATCGGCTTGAAAGCGTTGCTGTAGTCGGGCATATACCAAACCTGATCCAAACCCTTGACGTTTTCCAATATTTGCTGGGCGGTCCAAAAATGCCAAATGTGCGGCGGATCAAAACGGCCGCCTAAAATTGCGATATTCATATAGCTTTACTAAACTTATGAGTAAACCAAATGGTTATTCCCGCCACAAACGGATAAGACAACGCGCCTTCCGTCTGTAGCCACTGGGTGAAACTGCTGCAGTTTGGGCAGCTTTTCATCATGGCATAAAGCAAAAAATCCAAACCCAAAGTAAAAGGTAAAACCAGAAGAAAAAATAACACCTTTTGCCACTTCATGATAATTAGTACTGTATTTCGTGAATATTCCGGTATAAGAATTTTTTAAACCCTTATACGGATCTACTACAGCACTGATAACGCCGCGACATTAACGAAATACAGTATTAGTTTACGTATTTTGCGGCAAAAAGGCAA
>JALHWS010000008.1 GCA_022866885.1 Candidatus Microgenomates bacterium
CAAACCGGATTTTGCCGAGCGTTTTGAGTTTTATCTTGACCGGATGGAAATAGGTAACGGCAATACGGAAAATACGGACGCGGAAGAAGTAAAAAAAACTTTTTTGGCAGAAAGAAAACAGCGAGAAAAATCCAAGATGCCCATCCCGCCGATTGACGAAGAATTTTTGGAAGCTTTGGGGAAAATGAAAGGAAAAAATTATAGCGGAATGGGATTGGGGATTGACCGGTTAGTGATGATTTTAGGAGGGATTAAAGACATAAAAGAGGTATATTAAACTTGAACATAACTTGTCATTGCGATCCCGAGTTTTTCGAGGGAGAAGCAATCCCGTCCGAGATTGCCACGGCTACTTCGTAGACTCGCAATGACATGGAATTTAATATTCTTGTTTTATAAATAATTATCTGAAATAATGAACTTATGGCTGTACAACTTGACTACCTTGCGCCACCGAATTGGCAGCCGGAGGATCCGGATGAAAATTACGTTTTAGCCCAATACAAACTGGAACTGGCGGATGGGATTGATAAAAGCATGTTTGTCCAGGCGGCCGCCTCTATCGCCGCCGAATCCTCAACCGGCACCTGGACCAAAGTGGACGCGGGACCGGATTCTGGCATAAAAGTCGCCGAAGGGTATAAAGCGGTTGTTTATGATCTCGACGAGACAAACCGTCTTTTCAAAGTCGCCTACAAAAAAGATCTTTTCGAAAAAGACAACCTTTCCGGACTTTTGGCCGGGCCGGCCGGCAACATCGCCGGGATGAAAATGGTCAAGGCCCTGCGGCTTTTTGACATCCGTTTTCCCAAAGCGATGGTTGAAGCTTTCCCCGGACCAAGATACGGCATTTCGGGAGTGCGTGACCTTTTAAGTCAAACCGACAAGCAAAGACGGATGCCGATTTTAGGCACGGTTGCCAAACCGAAGGTGGGAAGAACTGCCGGTGAACAGGCCATTTTAGCTAAAAGACTTTGGACAGCCGGCGACGGGACTTACGACTTTATCAAAGATGACGAAAATCTGACCAGTCTGCCTTTTAATAAATTTGAAGACCGTGTCCGTTTAGTTCATCAGGTACAAAAAGAATTGGAAGAAAAAGGCAGCCCCAAAAAACTCTATCTTTGCAACATCACCCATTCCAATCTCGATGTCATGCTTAAGCGCGCCAACTTGATCAAAGAAAACGGCGGCCGGTGTCTGATGATTGACGTGGTAGTTACCGGTTTTTCGGCGCTACATACTGTTAGACTGAAAACTCCGCAGCTATTAATCCATGCCCATCGGGCCATGCACGGTTTTCTGACTCGGGAAAGCGGCAAAGATTTTATGGCGAGTGGTACTTTGCAGGGATTCAGTATTTCCATGATTCTTTTGGCCAAAATCTATCGTTTGTTGGGAGTGGATTCGCTACATTCCGGCTCCCCGAAAGCGAAGATGGAAGATTACGGTGAAAGCGGCGAAATTATGCGTTTACTGACAACAGAAATTACCCAGCCGAATCCCCATTATCATTCATTAGGACAAAACTGGTTCGGCAAAAAAAAGGTTTGGCCGGTGGCCTCCGGCGGATTGCATCCGGGAGTAATGGATAAAGTGATAGAGGCCTTCGGCAAAGACTGCTATATCCAGCTTGGCGGCGGTGTCCTCGGTCACCCACAAGGGATTGAACGCGGAGTGGAAGCGGCCATTGAAGCAAGGAAGGCGGTGACGGAAGGAATGACTATAAAAGATTACGTCCAAAAATACCCTGAGTCTGCCCTTTCTTCTGCCGTTAAACTTTGGGGGACGGAGCCAAAGATTGTCTATTGAGTAGAGAGTGATTAACTCTTTACGATTGTCATCGCGAGCGATCCGCCAGTTAGCGGAGAGCGTGGCGATCCCGTAGGAATTACCGCAGCGTCACGGGATTGCTTCGTCCGATGTACATTGGACTCGCAATGACATAAGTATTATTAGAAGTGTGAATTATTATTAGAGTATGATATAGTATGAAAATCTATGGAAGAATTGGACAGTCTATATCCTTTGATTTCCAGCGAAGATTTGACAAAGTACGCCAAACTTTTCCAACGGGATTTGATTGCCGCTTTGCATAACCAACAATCTTCGCTGCCTTCCATTCTCAATCCCATCTATAAAATTTCGGCCAAAGAGGGATTTGGAGTGGCTGTTTCTATCGGCGGGACGAACGGTTATGTCTCGGCTTTCCGGATTTCCCGGAAAAAAGTAATCACTTTTTTAAACCGGAAGATATTTTTTTTACCGGAGAAAACTACTAAAGATGAACTGTTTCACTTAATCACCAAAAATATTTTTTCCGTGGCGGCAGGAAGAAAGAAAAAATTTCCCATTGGGATCGGCTTGGCATACACTTTAAAACCGGTGCTTCACCACCGTTTTATCGACGGCACTTTGATGTACATGAGTAAAGGTCGGGAGATTGAGGGACTAGTAGGACAGAAAGTCGGACAGGAATACCATAAGTTTTTGATAAACGAATACGGGATCGATACGGAAGTGGCGGTGGTTAATGATGCCATTTGTTTGCTTTTGGGCGGAGACGGCGTGGAGATCGCCGGAGTGGTGGGAACCGGTCTAAACTTTGCCTATTGGGAGAAAAGGACGGCCATTGCCCCTTTGAAACTGGGAGAGCTCAATAATTTCTGCCAGGGGGAAATTGCCGTCAATATCCAATCAAATAATTTTGACAAGATAGAGGAGACGAAATTAAGAAGCATTGTTGATAAGGAAAGCGAGGATAGCGGTTATTCTTTGGCGGAAAAAGAAGCGGCCGGAGCATACCTCTTCCGGCTTTTTAATGCCGGTAAAGTAAAACTTTTGGGTAAAGATTTTCCAGATTTATCTTCAACTGACCAGCTGAATGATATTCTGGCGGGCGCTTATATTTTTCCTAAAAATATCACGCAGGAGAAAATCAAAAAGGCCGGACTTTTTGCCCAGCGACTATTACATCGGAGCGCCCAGATCACCGCTATCCAGTTATGCGGGATCTTCATGAAAATCGGTAAAACCAAAGGAGCAGTGCCGGTGATTATGGAGGGCGGGATTTTTTGGAAATCAAGAAATTACACTTCTTTGGTCAACCTTTATATCAACATGATTTTGCCGGAAGTGATCCCTTCTTTTGCCCGGCTTTTTGGAAGTTCACGCCGGGGCATCGCTATTTTAGCGAGTAGCTTGATTTAATAACTCCTCCATTGTAATTATCAGTTATTCCCGAAAAACAATGTCATTGCGATCCCGATGGAAATCGGGAGAAGCAATCCCGTGATGCTGCAGTAATTCCTACGGGATCGCCACGCTCATTCTTCGCTCGCGATGACATATTTACTGGGAAATACTAAATAGATATTCTCTATTCCATTGACTCTTTATCCTTATTCCCTTACCATGAAATTATATGAGTTCACCGGAACATGGACATCGGGGAGGGGACGCCAGGCCGGATTTGATGAAAAGGTTGTCTCAACTTCTTCATAATCTTTTCCGAAGCAAAGCGGAAAAAGAAATGGCTGAAAGAGTCGCCGCGGGAGCAGACGCTCAAAAAAAATACGCCGAAGAGGAAACAAAAGAAAAATGGGAGAGAGAAAGAAGAAAACGGGAAGAGAGAGACCGGGCACGAAAATACCATGAAGCCAAAAGCGGCGAAGTGGCCGAAGCCGAAGCGGAAGTAGTCCGTCAGCAAAGGGCACAGGATGTGAGAAAGGAGTTGAATCGGGTAGTAAAC
>JALHWS010000198.1 GCA_022866885.1 Candidatus Microgenomates bacterium
ATCTTCATAAGATTCGCCCCTTAAAAAAGCCTTAAAAGATTCAGGTGCGTCAGGTTTAGCTTCCCATAAACCAAGATTACTGCTGGCTATTCCTAAAATTGCTCGGGCAGTGGTCTGTTGGACAGTAGTCTGTGTTTCTGGAGAAAGTTCAACATAATGATCTCCAATCCAATTAACCGTAACGTCTTTGTCTGGAGTAACAAACAGTTCTTCGACGGAATCGCTTAGCGTTTGGAACGCTTCAGCGATTGCCGGATTGCGGCCGTCATCTCGGCCGGCTAATTGCTGTGAGACGATATTCATGGTTGCCAGGCGGATATCTGCGACTGCCGGGGGAATACGGGTTGTTTCATTATACGGAGAAAAGACTTTTTCCGCCGCACGTGTGACCAGAGGAGTCAGAAATTCCATCCCTTCCTGATAAGCCTTTTCATAGGAACACTCAGGGGCTAATCGTTCGATAGTAGTTAAAAATGAAGGTATTGCTCTTACTTGTAGCTCAGACATTGCCATAGAATATAACAAGTATATTATACTATAAGTCAACAAACGGCAACTATTTTTTACCATTTTCAGGTATCCTCTTACTCTTTTTCCTATTTTCCCTTACAATACAAATTATGCCCGTATCTATCGATATTGCTACCGTTCGTGGTTTGTCTGAGGCCCAAGCGAGGGAGAGACTAAAGACTGACGGTTACAACGAGCTTCCGCAAACAAAGAAAAAAAACACGCTGAAAATCGCCTTGGAAGTTTTCCGCGAGCCGATGTTTCTCCTTCTTCTCTCCTGCGGCGCGATTTACCTTATTTTGGGAGATATCAAAGAAGCGGTCATGCTTCTGTCTTTTGTTTTTGTGGTCATGGGTATCACCCTTTATCAGGAAAGGAAAACCGAGCGGGCTTTGGAAGCGCTTCGGGATCTGACCAGCCCGAGAGCGCTGGTTATCAGAGACGGGATTGAAAAAAGAATTCCCGGCCGGGAAGTGGTCAGAGGGGATATTTTGATATTAAATGAAGGCGACCGGGTACCGGCAGATGGAGTAGTTGTTACCTGCGCCAATTTTCATGCTGATGAGTCGCTTCTGACCGGTGAATCGGTGCCGGTTTTGAAAAAAGCCATGCCGGAGACGGAAAGTATGGGGAAACCCGGAGGCGATAACTTGCCCTTTGTTTTTTCGGGCACTTTGATCGTTAAAGGACATGGCTTAGTGAAAGTCCTTACAACCGGTATCAACAGCGAGATCGGTAAAATCGGCAAATCTTTAAATACTTTGGAAATCGAAGATACCCTGCTTCAGATTGAAACCCGGAAAATAGTTAGGAATATCGCTGTCTTTGGCGGTATTTTGTGCCTCCTTGTTATTTTGATCTATGGTTTGAGCACTGGCAGCTGGTTAAACGGTTTTCTCTCCGGCATTGCTTTGGCCATGGCCCTTCTGCCTGAAGAATTTCCGGTAGTGTTGACGATTTTTCTGGCCCTTGGCGCCTGGCGGATGTCCAAAAAAAGGGTTCTGACCCGGCGGATTCCGGCCATTGAGACGCTTGGGGCAACCACAGTCTTATGTGTTGACAAGACCGGGACCATTACCCAAAACAAAATGGCAATCGCCAAAATTTATAACGGTCAGGATTACTTTGATTTCACCTGCGGCGATAAGAAAATCCCGGAAGCATTTCATCATCTTTTGGAATATGCTATCCTGGCCAGCCAGAAAAAACCTTT
Source organism: Candidatus Microgenomates bacterium (assembly GCA_022866885.1). Lineage (GTDB taxonomy): Bacteria > Patescibacteriota > Microgenomatia > 2-02-FULL-39-11 > 2-02-FULL-39-11 > JALHWS01. The sequence goes on from JALHWS010000198.1 coordinate 1,724, forward strand.
TGACCCGATGGAAAAAGCCGTCAGGACAATCGGTGAGAAATATCTCATCCATACGGAGCATGTCCATGATGACTGGACGCTGATTCACGAATATCCGCTTTCCCAGTCGCTGCTTGCGCTTTCCCATGTCTGGCAGTCGACAGATAAAAAAGATTTCCTGATTGCCGCCAAAGGAGCGCCTGAAGCGATCGCCGATCTTTGTCATTTGACAGTGAAACAAAAAACGGAACTGTCCAAAAAAGTAGCCGAAATGGCCTCTTTGGGTTTGCGGGTTTTGGGAGTGGCAGAGAGTTCTTTCCAAAAAAGCGCTCTGCCCAAAAAACAGCACGACTTCCGTTTCCATTTTCTGGGACTTTTGGGTTTGTCCGATCCGGTTCGGCCGACCGTGAAAGATGCTTTAGCCGACTGTTACCGTGCCGGTATAAGAGTAGCGATGATAACCGGTGATTATCCGGTGACCGCCCAAAACATCGCCCGGCAAATTGGTTTAAAAAATCCCGAAAAATATCTGACCGGCAGCGAGATCGAAAGAATGGATTATGAGACGCTAAAAAAGCGTATCCAAGAAGTCAATATCTTTGCCCGGGTCGTGCCGGAGCAAAAACTGCAGATAGTGAGGGCGCTGAAAGACAACGGCGAAATTGTGGCCATGACAGGCGACGGAGTAAATGACGCTCCGGCTCTTAAAGCGGCTAATATCGGAGTGGCCATGGGCGGAAGAGGATGTGATGTGGCACGGGAAGCCGGCAGCATCGTCGTTTTGGATGATGATTTTTCCTCGATCGTTTCCGCGGTACGGATGGGAAGGCGGATTTTTGACAATCTGAAAAAAGCGATTGCCTATATTTTAGCCATTCATGTCCCGATTGCCGGACTATCACTGATCCCAGTCATTTTGAGGTGGCCGCTGGTTTTATACCCGATGCATATCGTTTTTATGGAACTCATCATCGATCCGGCCTGTTCGGTAGTCTTTGAACAGGAAAATGAAGAAAAAGACGTCATGGAGCGGTCTCCCAGAAATTGCGCCGAACCGCTTTTTAATTTACCGACGGTCGTTATCAGCATCTTGCAGGGATTGGGAGTGTTAATCGCGGTTTTAGCGGTCTTTTTTATCGGTATGTCCAAAGGGCTGGCGGAAGGGGAGGCAAGGGCTCTTACTTTTATGACTTTGATCATTGCCAATCTCGGTTTGATCGCCACCAACCGTTCCTGGTCCAGAACATTTTTTTCCAATATCGGTCGCAATAACCGGGCTTTCTGGTATGTGTCGCTTGGGGCGATATTTTTCCTGGGGATTGTTTTGTTTGTTCCCTTTTTCCGGGAGCTTTTCCATTTCCAGCCGCTTCATCCTTCCGACATTCTGATTGCCTTTTTAGTCGGCATCTCCAGCGTCCTCTGGTTCGAGCTTTTTAAGTTGTTTAAGACTAGAAGCTATCTCAAAACGTTGTCTCATGTCATTGCGAGGAGCGTAGCGACGTGGCAATCCCGCTAACGAACGAGATTGCTTCGCTCTACTGCGTTTCGCTCGCAATGACAGATAGAAGCTTTTTGATCGCTTCTTCGATACTCGGTTGCTTCATCAGGTTTACCCGCAGTTCATTGGCTCCTTCATAACCGGAAATATAGTTGCGGAAATATTTTTTGAGCGGATTGAAACTGGCATGATTGCCGTAATATTTTTTTGCCAGTTCCAGGTGTTTTATTAATAGTTTTAATTTATCTCTTTGCGGGATCTTTTCCGGCTCAAGTTTTTCATTAAATATCCAAAAGTTACTGATCATTGCCCGACCAATCATAATGCCGTCCAGCCCGTATTTTTCTGCCAACTCTTTTGCCTGATAGAGTGAGGTTATATCGCCGTTGCCGATGATGAAAGTTTGGCTTTTTAATTTATTTCTAAGTCTTACTGCTTTACCGATTTCCTCCCAATCAGTTTTCTTTTTGTCTTTGCCGGTTACCGTCTTGCCGTGGATGATAATTACATCGGGATTTTGTTCCAGCAGGAATCCGATCCATTTTTCCGTTTCGATTTTGTCGAAACCGATCCGTGTTTTTATACTAACCGGCAGGGAACAGGCTCCTTTTTTAGCCGCTAAAAAGATTTCGCTGGCCAGCCGGTGATTACTTATCAAAGCGCCGCCGCAGCCCATTTTGATCACCGCTTTATCCGGACAACCCATGTTCAGGTCTATCCCGTCAAAATCCATTTTCACCAACATCTTCGCAGTTTTGGTGAAATTATCAGGATTGTTTCCCCAGATTTGGGCGACAATCGGACGTTGGCGGGAAGTAAATTTCAATTTCGGCAACAGTCTTTCCCGGCCCTCGGAATTAAGGCCTTCTACATTGACAAATTCCGTAAAAAAAACAGCCGGCCGGCTGCAAAGGCCGAGCATTTCCCGGAAAATAACATCCGTCACTCCTTCCATCGGCGCCTGAACAAGGATTGGTTTGAGAATTTTTTGCCAAAAGCTGGTCATTATTAAATGATATTATAACCGATAACCGAAAAATTCTTCCAGTCCTTGACAAGACTATCAAATCAATTTAATAATTAAATTAATGACCCGTCAAAAAGGTGAGATAGGTTTAACTGTTGCTTTCTTTCTCATCGTTGCCTCTCTTATTTCTACCGTCGCCGTCAATACCATCAAAAACTTTGATACCAGAAAAAAAGCGGCAGAACCGCAATTTCAATATGTTCTAAACATCGCTCAACCTTCTCCTGCTACAGCATATACATGCGCCCAGATGTGTCCTGTCGGCACTACTTGTGTAAGTATCGGTACTGATGCACTGGGTACAAATGGAAAATTATGGATAAGCGAAAATGTAAGCACAGAAAAACGATACCCGGATATTCAATGCCGGGAAATTGTTGGGAGTTGTACCACGCCCATAAGCTGGTTGTCTAATGGCATTACTTGCTCTTCAGATGGTACCTTCGCCCGCGCACAGTGGAC
>JALHWS010000019.1 GCA_022866885.1 Candidatus Microgenomates bacterium
ACGCAATGTATATAAACCTTTTTGTAATAACTGTAATGATGAAGTGCACACTCATGAAATCTATGAACCAAGTGCTTGGAATTGTAGGAAACGAAACAAGGAGAAACATACTTAAACTTCTTTCCGAGGAGCCTCATTATATATCTCAAATAGCAAAAAAGCTGGACGTTACGCTACCAGCCATTCTTAAGCATCTCAGCATTTTAGAGAAAGCTGGTCTCATAAAGAATTTCTGGAGAAAAAATCCACTAGGGGCAGCAAGAAAATATTATAGGATCTGCGATTCAGTCGGCATAGAAATAGCCATAAACCCGAAAGGTTTCAAAGTCGAAAAACGCCCTCAAACGATGAGTTGTTCCAAGTACCTAGAAGCAGAACGAGCAATTAGACAGTTGACTGAGGAAGTAAACAGAGCTGAGAATGTGACTACAAAAATGGGTAAAGCACTGGAATTGACTAGGGCAACTGATTCTCTTTTGTCATGTACAGAGTATAAGAAAGGAGATTGGAGCTGCGAAAGCTGCCATAGAGTCTCTTTGTTGAGGAAAGAAACTGCTCAAATAATATTGCATGTATCAAGGGGAGACATAGAAGCTGGCCTCTTCAAGCTAACAGAGACAATAAATCAGATTGCGGCTGGATTACTGCCAATGCATAAACATTAGTATTGTCTTGGTTATGCTTTTTCGCATAGTTTTTTCAATCTAAGTTGCAGAATGTTGTTTCTATAGGTCAACTCAATTGCGTCTTTATTGATGCGAGTTGGAAGTCTGACTATCTTAAGATACTTCTTCGCTGTATTTTCTGCCACTATGGTTACAGAGTTTTCATCTGCCTTTATGTTCACGTCTTTCTCATCTATGCCAGGCAGCTCTGTTAAAACTATCAAGTAGTTTTCTTCTTCAAAAACGTCGATTGATGGTTGCCTCTCGTTTGTCAAGCTGGGTATATGATGAAGTAACGCGAAACTTTGTGTTGCCCCTGGTCTTCTTAATCTTCTTGCAACATTAAAAGAGTCTTTCAATGTCATCGTATTAAAGGAAACTGCTTTCCTTGTGGCATGCGTTTGAGGGACATAGGCTTGTTCAAAGCGAATGAAGTGTCTGCAACCTCGGCAATGGCCTATGCTGACCCTGTCTTTTTTGGTGCTTTTAATCGAGGGACAAAAAGCCCATTCAGCCCCCGCGATACCTCTAACCAAGAGTTTGTTTTTTCCTCTTCCGAGAGTTGCTCCACAAATCAGCCACATTTAACATTCACACGCGATAGATGTGGATATTAAACTATTTTCGGGCTTTATTTAAAGTCGTAAGGATAAAAATTCTATAACATTTGTCTTTATTTTCCATTAAAAGCAACCTGGGAGAGCGTATATAAGCGATATTTCGCAATTTGGAATATTCCGTGGGTTATAGTGCACTTTCGTGTCGTTTTTCGATACGAAGCCAGTTACATTCCATTGAATATATCTTAAATAGCATTTTTCAATAAATGTATTTCGGAGAAAAAAACAAAAAGGGTGAAAAGAAATGGTTGGACAAAGTCCTAACTCAACAAGCTTGGCTGAAGTTCTTGATTGGCTAGCAAACTGTTGTAAATTGCATCATTCAATATTCAACCATCGGAGGGGAAGCTAAAATGGATAAAAACATAATGATGGTTGTTGGATTAGTCGTTGGCGTCATGGTAGGATTTAGTATAGGTTATGTGATGTACC
>JALHWS010000199.1 GCA_022866885.1 Candidatus Microgenomates bacterium
ATTCCACGCTTGGCCTCATTTTTACGAAGGCATTACCCAACTTTTTTCTTTCGGTCAATGGGAGAGATGGGAAGACCGGGTTTTTGAGGATATCGTCGGAAAAAGAGTTTTGGAGATTGGCGTCGGGCCGGGAAAATTACTTTTAAAACTGGCCAAAAGAGGCTATACGGTAACAGGAATTGAACTTCGTGAAGGAATGGCTTATGAAGCCAGAAGAAAAGTGAAAAAAGCTGGCCTTGATATCGATATAATCCAACAGTCGGTCTATAAAATGCCTTTACAAGACGAGAGTTTTGATTCGATCGTTTTGACTTTTTGTCTGGCGGAGATTGAACGGTTAGATGCCGCCATTATGGAAATGAAAAGGGCACTGAAGAAAGGCGGCAAGGTGATTGTCATTGCCGGAGGGATGCCGCAGGATCGCAATTGGGTGGCTAAGGTTCTTTTCCGGATGGTTTCTTTTCAGACAACTCTTTATCTTGAACGGGACAATAAAACTGCCTTTGAGAAACACGGCTTTTCCGTGACCCGTACTGATTTCGGGCCGTTTAATATCGTCCACAAAATCGTCGCCTTCAAGCCATAAATTTCAATGATGACAGCCTATCAAGAAGCAATTAACTTTCTGGAGAAATATATTCCTTCACCGGACAAAAAATATCCCGGAGAATTGGGTCTAAAACGGATGAAATACCTGGTAGGGCTTTTGGGAAATCCGCAAAAGTCATATCCCACCATCCATGTCACCGGGACTTCCGGGAAAGGTTCAACAGCCACTTTTATCGCTTCGATATTGTCCACAAAATATAAAGTCGGACTTCTGACTTCCCCGCATCTGGTAAAAGTGAATGAACGAATAAAGATAATAACTAAGGAGTTTTCAAATTCAATTGATATTTCCGATAAAGATTTTATTGAATTAGTCAGGAAAATAAAACCTTTTATTAAAAAAATAGAGAAATCAAAATATGGAACTCCGAGTTATTTTGAGATTATTACAGCGATGGCCTTCATGCATTTCTTTGATGAAAAGGTAGAGATCGCGGTCGTGGAAGTAGGGATGGGAGGACGGTACGACGCGACAAATGTTATTAACTCTGAAGTTGCAGTTATTACCAATGTCGGTCTTGACCATACGGAAGTATTGGGAAATACCATTGAGAAGATTGCGGAAGATAAAGCGGGAATTATTAAGCAGAATATTCGAGTTGTTTCAGGTATAAAACAGAAATCAGTAATTAGGGTTATTAGATCAAAAATCAAAACTCAAAAATCAAAATTATCTTTATTGAATAATGATTATTCGTATAAGATCACTTCAATTTCAGAAGAAGGAAGTGTTTTTGATTATTACGGAGAGAAAATTTATCGGAATTTACATATTAAAATGCTTGGAGAGCACCAGGTGGAGAACGCCTCAATTGCGATAAGAGCAATTGAAGAATTAAATATGAATATGTCATTGCGAGGATCCCGATTAAATCGGGAGACGAAGCAATCTCAAACTAGATTGCCACGCTCTCCGCCAGCTGGCGGATCGCTCGCAATGACAGAGAAAGATATTAGAACAGGATTACAAAACGCTTTTATTCCGGGAAGAATGGAAATTATTAAAAAAAACCCTTTAGTTATCCTCGACGGGGCGCATAATCCGGATAAGATTAAAGCTTTAGTCAGCGCAATAAAAACGATCTACCCTCGGAAAAAAGTGACGGTCATTTTAGCGATTAAAAATGATAAAAACGCCCAAAAAATGATTTCACAGATAGTGAAGATTGCTCATAAAGTTATTTTTACCCAATACAACTTAGTGACAGATACAGGGATAACCAAGTCATATGATTCCACGGATTTATTCAAAATTGCTAAAGAATTAAAAATAGGAAGAGAGATAGAAATAATAAATAATCCATCTGATGCGTTGGACCAAGCAATAAAAAAAGCAAAAAAAGATGATTTAATTTTGGTAACCGGGTCGTTATACTTGATAGGAGAGATTATCCGCCTACGTTCAGGTTCGCCTCGAGGTCTACGTCCTCGCAGTCGAAACTTCACTTCGGCGGATTCAAGAAGCTGTAATCCCGATAAAATCGGGAACAGTTTCTAGAAAAAAATGAAACAATCTTCAATGCAAAAACTGGGTGATATTTTAACGAGGTTCAATCCTCTCGAGGACAAATATATTTCCCGGGAATTCCAATCATACGGATATTATTTATCCGAG
>JALHWS010000200.1 GCA_022866885.1 Candidatus Microgenomates bacterium
GCTGATGGGACTGGGATTATCTTTTCTGGTCGTCCTTATCATTCAGCCATTTTTCCCGGCTTACGTGGACACGACCGCCGTCGCCATCGCCATCGGCGTCTCCTCGGGTATCGGCATCATCTTCGGCGTGTTCCCTGCTAAGAGAGCGTCTGATCTATCCCCGATTGAAGCGATAAGGTATGAATAAAAGTATAATAATTTAGGAGTTACGCAACATGTCATTGCGAGGAGCGTCAGCGACGAAGCAATCTATATTATAGAGATTGCCACGCCTCACTATCGTTCGGCTCGCAATGACAATATAAATTAGATTTCATTGCGTAAGTACTGAATAATTCTAAATGCTAAATCAACGGATAATATCACATCTGTTGACGGTATTGCTGATATATATTTTGATAGTTTGAGACGAATTGGTTAACAAAGGCATTATTTTCAAAAAAAGGCAATAAGTCATCTTTCAACACGCTGGGAGATATATCCTTAACCTTTTTATCCAGCATTTGTAAAGCTTTATCTCTGTCCAGATGGGTTATTTCCCAAACAAACTGCCAGTTGGGAGTGATCTTTTTTTCCAGAAACCAGATCAGATCATAATAGTCCCGACCTTTCACCCTGGCTGTCTTTACCTTACCTTCAAGCGTCTCCCGGGTAAGGATAGCCGCCAGTTTCCCGGCAAATAGATCAGGCTGTGAATATCGCCTGATCAGAAAGGAAAAATGACGGGCAGACTTGACAGAGATTTCTACGGTATAGGAAGAAGCTAAAGCTTCAGCGATATCTATCCTGACATGAAGGATATTGGACTCGCTGGGAAGAACAGCCAGATTTAATTCCTTCAAAACCGGAAATTTCAGATAAATCGTCCTTTGGTTATTGGCTGTTTTTACAGACATCTTGACATACTGCCGCTTTTTATGGAAATATGATTCTATCTCTTTAACGAATTGGTTCAGGCTAAACTTCCCATAGTCGGTAATGTCAAAATCCAAATCCTCCGAAAGCCTCGGCAGGTCAAAACAAAATCTCAAAGCCGTACCCCCTTTCATGATAAACTGACGGTTCCAGGCAGACTGGTTCAGAAAATCCATCACATATAATTGGAGCGTCTCTTTAAGAAGATTCCTCAAGTATTGAGGTTGGGCGTCTTTATTTTGGTTTAACACTTGTTTTAAGTCATCAAGCAGCATATTCGTTAATAATTTTCATAATCGCTGTCATTTTGCGGCTGTCTGCCAGTTTGACGTAACGGTTAAATTCTTTTTTGTCGCCGGAGGTAAAATTATCCCAGTTGATCCTAAGATCCGAGACTATCTCCTGTTTAGGATCGGTTAATTTCTTCAAGTATAACAAATCGAAAAGAGCTTTGGCTTTTGAGGCAATATAAATATATTTATCTTTCCATGTTATAGTCCGGTACCCGGTAAACAAATGTTGCGGCAGATTACGGTAAATAAAACCGCCAAGGATATTTGAATACCGGCGGGAACTTTTGGTCGTGATTGAGGTAATGGAAAAAACCGACTCAGGTATGAGGTTGGATTTAGACAAAACATATTCGCAGGATATGTAAGAGGGACTGCGAAGAATATTTGCCAGGTATTCGGTAAAATACTGCTTTTCGCTTTTTCCAAAGTAATCACCGGTTGTATAAAGGCCTTTTTTCAGAGAGATAAGATAGCCCTTTTTCATAAGCTGACTGATCTTTTTATCCAGGTTTCTCCCGCTTTTGCCGATCAAAGTTTCAGCCTGAACTTTATTGAAAAAAGGGAGCTCTTCAAGCTCTTTCTGATATTTTATTCCGGAAATACTAATCATTTAGTAGTAATTATGGAATAAAAAATAGGCCCTGTCAAGCCCCTGTTAAACTCCTTCATTTCCGGAAGGTGATGGCAATATCTCAAAGGACCGTCCGTTCTTCCTTGCCCCGTCCCTAGATTCGCATTCGTTCCTAGATTCCGCCGCAAAAGGTGTCAAGCTGGTACACCTGGAAGGTGTATGGGCACTTGTTTATTCACAGATTTCCTAATCATCTAACCAAGCACATTGCGCAACGCTATAGTATTGCTTACATTGACCTCTCATTAAGCCATAGAGTAAGTTTTTTTGGTCTGGGTTTAATGGTTTTCCCTCGATACCTTCGATTGTACCTGGAATTGATCTACACTTTTCAAGTTGACCACTTGAAAAGCATGTGATTATAGTATCTTGAAACTCTTTTAGTTTTTTTGGTGCATCCGCGAGCGTGTTAATCCCTCCTTGAACAGCTTGACCGGCCTTTTCTACCGGACTGCTAGTATTACTGCCGCCTCTTTTACAATAAGACTCATTCGAACCGGTGCCCCAAGAATCAGTGCCCTTGCATACTCCATATATAGGAAGATAATGCCCTGCAGGAACACCCTCAGGCGTTGCAAAGAGAATATTGTTATCATATGCAGTGGTCTGCGGTGCTGTAGTTGGAGCTGTTGCCGCTGGTCCGCAACTGCTTAATATACTTGCCGCCAATCCGGCTATCGCTATAGGTGGAAAAGCCACAACTATAATACCAACAGAGGCCACAGCAAGAAAACTTCCTACAACCCCAAAGGCTATTTCTGCAGGACTATAAGGGAGACTTCCGCCTTGATCTGCGTTGTACTGATTACTCCATCCAACAGAAGGTAGACTACGTGTTCCACTATCGGTATAAACCGCTGTACTGCCAATCTGTGGATCAATATCTATGGTATACTTTTTGAATTTGCGGCGGTAACCAGTATCTCCACCGATATCATACGCATTTCCTGAAGGATCATTCCTCAAAATGGGATTTCCTTCCACATAGGCAAAGCGGTTTTGCGAGTCGTTAACGGAATCCGCGGAGACGAAACGGGAAAGGACAGGATCATAGTATCTAGCGTTATAATAAGCCAGCGTCGTATTCTTATCCGCAATCTGCCCTGTATATTTCCTTTCACTGACAACTGATAACTGACTACTGACCACTGTATTTCCATACGGGGAATATTTGGTTTGTGAGACATTGTTTCCGCTTTCATCAGACACAGCCACCACGGAACCGAGGTGGTCAGTATGAATATAGTAGGTGGTTTCGGTGAAAGCGTTGACTTGAATTATGAAGTAAGAATTATGCCTGCCTGCCGGCAAGGCAGGAATTAAGAATAAGAAGAAAAACAGGGATAATGTTTTAAAAAATGAAAATTGAGATTTCATTAAAAATTTGAAATTAAAAATTGAAAATTCATCAAATTATTATTCTATTCCAGTATGTCATGTTTACGGAATGACTGTCAATGTTTCTTCCATTATTTTATAATAAAGGCAGTATGAAATATCTTTCCTTTATCCTCCGCTCGTCTCTGGAGGATTTACGGCGCAATAAGCTCCGCACACTTTTGACTTCCCTTGGCATTTTGATCGGCATCGCTTCCGTCGTCCTTCTGACGGCCTTCGGATTAGGACTGAAAAAATATATCGAAGACCAGTTCAACAGCCTTGGCTCAAATCTGATCATGATCATGCCGGGAAAATTTTCGACCAGCAATGCCCAAAGCGCCATGACCGCCAGCGGCAAGTTTGACGATAAAGACGTCATCAACCTCAAAAAAATCAAAACTGCCCTGCACGTCATCCCCGCTTTCGTCAAAAACAGCAAAATTTCTTCAGGCGGCAACGCGGCCACCTATGAATTGATCGCCTCAACCGAAGATATTTTTATCGCCATGAACTTTGAAGCGGAATACGGCAAGCTTTTCGACAAAGCCACGGTGACCAAAGGGAGTAAAGTGATCGTTTTGGGAAGTAAACCGGCGAAGAAAATTCTCGGAAGCGTAGAAGGAGCGGTCGGCAAAATCGTCAAAGTCGAAGACCAGGCATTCAAGGTAATCGGCGTCTTGAAAAGCAAAGGCGGCGGCATGGGCGGACAAGGCATGGATGACCATGTCTTCATCCCCGCCAAGGCGGCTTTGACCTTCAATCCTTCCAAAAAGTATTATGCCCTCTATGTCCAGGCGAAAGACAAAGAAGTCGTCGACGAAACCAAACTGGCCATCAATAAAACCCTTTTGGAAAGGTATGACAAGGATGACTTCACCGTCACCGACCAGAAAGAGATTTTAAATACCCTTTCCTCCATCTTCGATATGCTGAATATGGTTTTGGTCGGTATTGCTACCATTTCTCTGGTTGTCGGCGGAGTGGGCGTGATGAACATCATGTATGTTTCGGTAGCGGAAAGAGTGCAGGAAATCGGAGTCAGGAGAGCTGTGGGAGCAAACGATCATGATATCCTATATCTTTTTGTTTCCGAATCAGTCATCCTCTCGATAATCGGCGGGATCATGGGGCTTAGTTTGTCTTACCTTGTAGTAGCTCTCATTCAACCGATCTTTCCGGCTTATATAGACCTGAAATCAGTTCTTTTGGCTCTCGGCGTCTCCACCACCATCGGTGTAGTCTTCGGCGTGTTTCCGGCGAAAAAAGCTTCCAGTCTCTCCCCAATCGAAGCCAGACGGAAAGAATGACGTCAAAA
>JALHWS010000201.1 GCA_022866885.1 Candidatus Microgenomates bacterium
GGCAAAATGATAAATTATATTTAGATGACCTGCGGATTTATTCGGCAATTTCCGATCCGTATAAAGATATACCGGCTTCGGCCGATTATGCTTATTGGATTATTCCATATCTTTTCGACAGCTCCAAGAAACCTTTCGGTTTATTGTTAGGTGAGGGGAAATTTTCCCTGGAAACAAAAAATGATGTTTCCATTATAAATTTCACGGACAAATCAAGAGGAAGCGTTAGATTGCTGCCGGAAGAAATTACCATTGATGAGAGTCTACAACGGGTTTTTATTCAAACGTAGAACCTGAAAATCGGGGATATTTTTACCAAAGAAAACGGCGTGATGTTTCCGGTTGACGGACAGCCGAATTTTCTGGTGAAAAACGAAAACGGCATTTTGTCAGCCGGTTGGATGAGGGATACCGATTTTATCCCGCTTGCCACTGTAAAAAAAGAAAATCAGAGCATAAGGTTAGTTCCCAATTTAAATACCAATAACCTGGCGCTTTTAAATCCCATTTTCCAACCGGATCGCTCTGGTTTGTCGGTTGATCCGGTCAAATCAATTTTCTACTGGAACAATAAAGAGGCGGTGGCTGGAAGGAATCCCTTAAGGCTTTTTATTTTGCCGCAAAATAAATACGGCCGGCCAGTACAGGTGAAAAAGATTGATGTCCTTTCAAAAGATAAAGGAAATTTGGGAATAATTTATCCGCAGGATTATTCGTTCCGAGTGAAACCCTGGTTCATCGATATTTTAGCTAAATTCCCGATAAAAACAGAAGTGTCGGTAGTGGTTGATGGTGAAATTGTCGCTAAAGACATCCCCGTCGAATTCGTCACCGACTGCCAGAAACAGTTCAAATCCTGCCTCGCCAATCCCGGCCAGTTGGGAAAATATATTTTGATATTGTTCAATGAACAAAGGATGAAATTATTGGAACTGTTGAGAAAGAAATAATAATCCTTCAAGCCATTGACAGTCGTAGTGCAGTCTGATATATTTGACGCATTGTGACGTATATTTATTTTTATAATCCTATTATCCTCTCAATTATTGTCCCTGTCATTGGACAGGGATTTACTTGGGAGGCGGGGAAGAACTAAAAAATAAAAAATAAAAAATAAAAAAGAAGCCTCTCAAGAAAAGAGAGGTTTTTTTGATTGGTTCGTTAATGATCCCGATTTATCGGGAGAATTTACGAATCCATCAATCCCGTAGACACGCTCTTGCGACGCGAGGACGTAGACCTCGGGAGCAAGTAAGTGTTCTAGCGGGATATGGGGGAAATTATGCTATCAGACCAAATAAAAAGAGGATTTGAAAGGGCCCCTCACCGGGCGCTTCTTCGCGCCTGCGGCGTGGCGGAAAAAGACTTCACCAAGCCGTTTATCGCGGTGGTCAATTCCTACATTGATATTATTCCCGGTCATGTCCATTTACAGGAATTCGGAAAATTAGTGAAAGAGGCAATCCGGGAGGCCGGTGGCGTCCCCTTTGAATTCAACACCATCGGTGTCGATGACGGGATCGCCATGGGACATGGGGGAATGAAATATTCCCTGCCCAGCCGGGAGTTGATTGCCGACTCTGTGGAGACGATGGTCAACGCCCATTGTTTTGACGGTATGGTCTGCATCCCCAACTGCGACAAGATTGTTCCGGGGATGCTGATGGCGGCCGTGAGAGTAAATATCCCGACGATTTTCGTTTCCGGCGGCCCGATGAAAGCCGGCAGGTTAAAAAGCGGAAAAGCGATTGACCTGATTTCCGTTTTTGAGGCTGTCGGCTCTTTTAAGAAAGGCTTAATAAGTAAAGCAAAATTGACGGAACTGGAAAAAAATGCCTGTCCGGGCTGCGGTTCCTGCGCCGGCATGTTTACGGCCAATTCGATGAACTGTCTTTGCGAAGCC